>CAZQAM010000093.1:0-6676 GCA_964591355.1 uncultured Oscillospiraceae bacterium | reverse complement strand
TATACCGCCCGGCCCAGGTGCTCGATGAAAGAACCGTAAATGCGGGGATCGATCTGACCGACAGCGAAATCCCTGTCCAGAATCATGGTTGCCTTTTTCATGCTTATCCTCCTGCGTTTATCCTTTCACTGCGCCTGCGGTCATGCCTTCCACGATGAATTTCTGCGCAAACAGGTAAATCAGCAGCAGCGGAAGAATGGCGAAGCAGGAGCCGGTGATCATCAGATCATAGTTGTTGCCATAGGGGGACCAGAGTGTGTTGAGCCCGATGGGGATGGTGTATTTCTTCATATCGGAGAGCACCAGCATGGGCCAGAGCAGCGCATTCCACGCGCCCATGCCGGTGAGCACCGCCATGGAGGCGTACGCCGGCTTCATGATGGGCATGATGATGCGGAAGAAAATGCCGTACTCCGTGCACCCGTCCACACGGGCGGCCTCCACCAGTTCATAAGGCACGTTGGTCAGGAACTGGCGGAAGAAGAACACAGCGCTCATGCTGATCAGGAAGGGCAGCATCACGCCGGCGTAGCTGTTGCGCATGCCCATGGCGTTGACCTGGGTGTACATGGGCAGCATCAGGATTTCCAGCGGCACCATCATCACCAGCAGCACGCACATGAACATGACGTTCTTGCCCCTGAAATTGTATTTGGAAAAGCCGTAGGCCACCATGGAGGACAGAAGCAGGGTGAGCACCGTCTGCAGGGCCACCACTTTCAGGCTGTTGAGATACCACAGGAAGTAATCATGCGGATTCTGCTCCCCGTTGCTCATGACGCCTGTGAACAGATAGCGCCAGGCCTTGGTGTGCAGCAGTTCGGGCGCGGGGTTCAGGTTCAGGCCGCTGACGAACAGCTCCGCTCCGCCTTTGAAGGTGCCAAGCAGAAGCGCATACAGCGGAATAATGAACAGGATGCTTAACAGGATAAAGAAAACAGACAATGTGATTTTTCCCGCCCAATGAGGCCGTTCCTTGATTTGCTGCATGTTCACTCCTCCTTTCTGCCGATGGTGCCGGTGATGAACAGCTGAGCCACCGTAATGATCATGGCGCCGACCAGCAGTACCAGGCCAACGGCAGATGCGAAGCCGAATTTATCCACCTTTTCAAAGCCGTAGCGATACAGATAGCCCACGATGGTCAGGCCGTAATTCTTGGGGGAATTGTTGCCGCCGAAGATCATGTAGCTTTCCGTGAACATGGCAAGGCCGGCGTAAATCGAAATGGTAAGCACGTAAATGGTGGTGGGCTTGAGCAGCGGCAGGCAGATCTTGGTGAATTTCTGCACGCCGTTGGCTCCGTCGATCTCCGCGGCTTCATACAGCTCGTTGGGAATGGATTTGAGGCCCGCCATATAATACAGCATGTTCATGCCCGTCCAGCGCCAGAAGCACAGAAGCACCATGGCGAACATGGAGGTCCCCGCGCCTTTCAGCCAGGTAATGGGCTTCATGCCGAACAAACCGCGCACCTGATTCATCAGCGCGCCGTCCAATTCGGAAAACATCATGCGGAAAATGATGCCGGCCACCACGACGGAGCAAAGCACCGGCATGAAGGCCACGGTTTTGAAGAGTTTCCCCGTCTTGGCGATTTTCATTTCCGCCAGATAGGCCAGCAGCATGGGCAGCGGGATCAGGATGGCGCAGGTGAGCACCATATAAGTTACGGAATTCTGTACGGCGGTGTAAAAGTTTTTATTGGCGAACAGATCCCGGTAGTTTTTCAGCCCGATCCAGGTGGTGCCGCTTCCCTTGATATCCTGAAAGCTCATGAGGATGGTGGAAATCAGGGGATAGGCGAAGAACACCAGAAAGGTAAAAATGAAAGGCGCAACGAACACGTAGGGCGCCGCCTTCTGAGAATACAGCAGATCCCTGTTCAGCGCAACAAAGCCAATGGCCAGCGCCAGCCCGGCCAGCATGATCCACAGCCGGTAGCGGGCGACGCCGAACCACAGATTCTGAAACAGCGAATAGCCTTGCCCTTCTTCGGGCTTGCTGAAGAAAAACGGGCTCAGATCGCCCTGCGTATCATACGCCTTGTCAAACCGGACCGCCTTTCCCTGCAGGGAAAACAGCCCGGCCAATCCGATCACCAGCAGCAGCGCGCCGATGATCACCAGCGCCGCGCCGCGTCTGGACTGACGAGGCTTGCGCGGCAGCCTTGCCTGAACCTGCATAGCATGTACCCCCTTCATTTGTCTGACGAATGAATGATGCCTGTGATACGGCTTCTGTCTGCGCGGCGGCCCTCCTCCTGCGGAGCAGCCGTCACATGGAGAAAGCGCATGGAAGCGGCCGCTTCCATGCGCGGGTGAGATGAATCAGAACAGATCGCTGTCGATGGATTCCTGCGCGGTTTCCAGAGCTTCCGCGGTATCGGTGCCATCCACATACACGTCGTTCCACAAGGTGGTGCCCAGATAGTTATTGATGGTGGGGCTGATGGAGGTGGAAACGATGTAGCCGATTTCGTCCTTGATGGGAATCAGGGCGTCGATGGGATAGCCGATGAAGTACTGGTTGAATTTGTTGTCATCGGTCTTCATGATGGAAGCGTCATCCCAGATGGAGGTGTTGCAGGGGTCGAAGCCCAGCACGGACCAGATCTGCGCTTCGCCTTCGGGAGAAACCTTGGCAAACGCCAGGAATTCAGCGCACATTTCGGGGTTGGTGCCGTTGGCATACACCACGGTGCCGGTACCGCCCTGGCCGATGGAATGCTTCTGGCCTTCCTCGAACACGGGAGCGGGCGCCACAACGTAACGGCCTTTGCAATTCTCACCGATTTCATCGGTGAAGCGGCTCATGAACCAGAAGGGCATGATCACGCTGGCGATCTTGTTGTTGGCGATATAGGCCTTGCCTTCTTCGGTGTCAGGCTGGCCGCCGGGGCACACTTCGCAGATGCCGGCTTCCAGCCAGCTCTTCTGGGTATCGATGATCTTGGCCACTTCAGGGGTGTTGATGAAGGCGCTCGTGCCATCCTGCCAATCCTTGCCCTGCTGGGCCAGCATCAGGGAGGCGACCCACTGGGTGCTGGTTTCCACAGTGCCCATCCATGCATCCGGCACAGCGGCCTTCAGCTTCAGGCCGGCTTCTTTCCAGTCGTCCCAGGTCTTGATGTCCTCATAGTTGATCCCGGCAGATTTGAGCAGTTCCACATCATAGAAGGAAACCATCGCGCCCACGTGCAGAGGAGCGCCGTAGTACTTGCCGTCCTTGGCGTAGATTTCCAGACGGGCTTTTACCAGGTCAGCAATGTAGGGAGAAAGGGCGGGGGTCAGGTCCAGCAGCTTGTCGGAATAAGCCAGGATGTTGGGGAACTGGCCCAATTCCACGTCCACCATGTCCGGGGCGCCTTCGTCAGCCTGCAGGGCGACCTTGAACTTGTTGTGCATGTCGTCGTAGCCGATGGTGGTCACTTCCACAGCGATGGGACGGTCGGGATTGACGGAATTCCAGCGCTCAGCGGCCTTCTCAAAGAATTCCTGATGCTGGGCGATGAAAGTCCACATAGTAAAGGTGGTTTTCTCCGCTTCGGCGGAAGCGAAGGACACGGCGCCAAGCAGCAGGCACAGTGTCAGCAGCAGAGCCAATGCTTTCTTCATGGGTTTTTTCCTCCTTTTATTTTTGAATAGCGAGAAAACGCTAATCAATTCGGCCTCACAATCCATTAACGTTCACATTAACGTTAATGATTTACAGAAAATTACTGCCCGTTTTTTCTCGTTATCTCTCTTCTTTCAAGGAATAAATTGGATCCGATTCGTGTTTTCCTGAATTACCGGAAAAGGATGATCGATAACATTAACGATAATGTTCTTGCCAAATTTATATTAGCATGGTATAATTTGGTTGTCAAGGGGTTTTGGAAATTTTTTTATTTTCTTCACGAGCCCTGAATCTTTTTTTGCGGAGCAGGCTGCAGCCATGAAAAAACAGATCGGGAAAAGAGTCACCCTGGAAGATATCGCGAGAGAAACCGGCTATTCCGTCAACACCGTTTCCCGCGCCCTGCGGAACAAAAGCGATATTTCTCCCGAGACCATCAAGTCCATTCGGCGCATCGCGGACAGGATGGGCTATTCCATCAATCAGATTGCCAGTTCCCTGCGCTCCGGCAGGACGCATATTTTTGCCGTGATCCTGGGCGGCATGTCCAACCCTTTTTACGGCATCATGGCCGACACGATTCAGAGCGCTGCCCAGGAAAAGGGCTATTCCCTGATCATCATGTGTTCCCGGGATGACGCGGTGCTTGAGCTTTCCCTGGTGGAGCAGGCGATCTCCCGCTGCGTGGACGGAGTGCTCCTGTTCCCCACGTCCAACAGCCAGCCGACGATTCAGCGGCTGAAGGCCGCCCGCATGCCTTTCGTGCTCATGTCCCGGTATTTTTCGGAAGATGAGGCGGACTGCGTGGTCTGCGACGAAATGCAGGGCGCATATCAGGCCACCCGGCATCTGATTGAGGCGGGATGCCGCAGGCTGGCCTTCATTTCCTCCCGCAACGTGCTGTATTCCAGTGATATGCGGCTGCAGGGCTTCCAGCGCGCCTGCGATGACGCGGGCATCCCGGTCACGGATCAATGTGTGTTCGTCTCTTCCCGGAATATTATCGCCCACGATCAGATGGAAGCCTGGTACCTTTTGCTGGCGGAAAAACTCAAAAGCCTGAAAGCCAGCGGCTTTGACGGCCTGTTTATTTTCTGCGACGTGGAAGCCTGGCATGTGCTTTCAGCCATGCAGAAATCCGGCACGCTGCACCGGAGCGATTTCAGCATCGCCAGCTTCGATAATCTGGAAGGGTCCCTGTCGTTCCCCATTCCCCTGTGCAGCATAGACTGCAATTTTGAACAGATGGCCAGGGCCGGGGTCAAAATCCTTCGGGACCGGATTCATGGCGATACCCAGCCGCCCGTCAGGATCGTCTGCCCCGTGAAGCTGGTTTGCCGGGGAAGCTGCATGAAACGATAAAAGGAAAAAGGACAGGGAAATTCTATCAGGATGCCCAGGAGAAACGCCGCCTTTTCCCCATGGATCGGCATACGGATCCCCCGGAACATCTGCGCGGACTGACGCAAAAAAGCGCTAACCTGCCAGCAGCGGATCGGAAAGCGTCCGTTTAAAATATGAAATCAGCGGCCCCATGAACAGCGCGGTAATCACGGTTCCTATGCCGGGCATGAATCCGAAAGCAAACCCGATCGCGACGCAAAGCAGATCGCTGATCATCCGGATGACGCGGAACGGAAGGATTTTTCCGAAAACCTTTGGCTTCCTGCCCGCGATAAACAAAGGAATCGCGTCATAGGCGGAAAGCCCCAGATCCGCCGAGTAGTAGAATGCCGCCGCGATACAGCTGACGATGATCCCGATCACCAGGAAAATCATACGCCCCGGTATTCCCATGCCGCCAAACAGCCGGGCCAGCAGCTTTTCCGAGAACTCCGCGGCATACCCAAGCAGAAACAGATTGATAAACGTTGAGATTCCGATATAATGCCTTTCAAGAAAAAAACAAGAACCAGCAGCGCGGCGTTGATCAGCATATACAGCGTTCCGAACCAGATGGGAATCACCCGGTTGATTCCGCCGCAAAAGCACTGGAAAGGATCCACCCCGAAGAAAGCTCTCTTAAAGAATCCCACAGCTATTCCCGCCGCGCCCATTCCGGCCAGCGCCATCAGGGTTCGTTTGATCCGGGCTTTCGTCATTTCTCTCAATCCTCGGTTTCCGTTTCCATTTTCACGATCGTTTTTCAGGGGCTTATCCTGTGTCTGCGCATTCTCAAAGCATGCGCAGAATCGGGCGAAATCGACTGAAATTGTAGCATGAAAAAACCGAATTTACAAGAATCATTCTTTGGTGACAGGCAAGGATCTTTTTGGCATCCGGAACACGGGGGCACGTCTGTTCCAACGGCGCTTTTTCCAAAGAAAGGCAGCATGCATTTTGTTTTCCCTGGCGGCGTTCTTATGCGCGCCGACGTCACGGAGGTTTTTCTTCAAACCACACCAATGGACCCGGCGTACAAAAACCGTCATCATCCTGCCTTTGCGTGCGGCCATTCGGGTATTTGCATCCGGAGCCGCCAGAAAGAAAACGCTGATTCCACAAGGGTTTCAGCGTTTTTTCGTTGTCCGGTTGTCGGACATTTTTCACTGCCAAGGGTCCAGATTTTGTGATTTTTATTCCGTTTTTGTTCCGCGCCATGCCGCGAAAGCCTTATGTCATAAGGGTTTCAAGGCACTTTTTGTGTTCCGTTTTTGTTCCGCGCGCCTTAAAGGGTGGTCATATATGCTGCCAATTGATCCATCCCGCGCCGGATTTGTTTGTCCTGGGCGTTCATGGAACGCTGACGGGTAAAAAGGACGTCATAGTGTCCCAGTTGGCTTTCGATGGTTTTGTCGTCCAGTTCCGCGTTGTTCATGAAAGTGGCTGCAGTAAACACCGTATAGGCAGATCAGGAATCGCTGCCCGAAAGCTGATGGCCATATTCGCTTCTTCTTTTTGCAGCCTGCCATAGTCCGGAAGAAGCCGGACAGCGTGAATTTCAAAAAAACCCAAATATTCATCTTCTCTTTAAAGTTTGTTTTAATTTTTAGTGGATAAAGATCGGAAGAGCACACGTCTCAACTCCAGTCACGAGATACCCTCGCGTAAGCCG
>CAZQAM010000092.1:0-6702 GCA_964591355.1 uncultured Oscillospiraceae bacterium | reverse complement strand
TGGCGGAAACCCGTTTGTTCGCAGCGTATCCAGCATCGCCTGCCGAGGTCCAGGAGATGAAATCTCCTGGCGCTGGGTTTGGGCCGCGGAGGCCCCGGCCGTTATCCGCCAGACAGGGCGGGAACCTGTCTGTTTGCCGTATATGCTGCATCGCCAGATTGAGGTCCAGGAGATGAAATCTCTCCTGCTTCGCCGTCAAAACCCTTGATTTTCAAGGCTCCTTTTGGGCGTTTTCCTCGTGATAGAAGGAACACCTAAAAATAATTTTACTGAATGTATTGACAAGGCCCTGTTAGAGTGCTGTTATTATCCAGAAATTGAAACGTTTTAATTTTTATTGCAGAGTTTTTCTTGTAACGTTTATGTGGGGGTGTGAGGATGAGCGTTGCCTTCGTTGGACAAGGCAGCCCGATTAGCCGGCGTTCGGTTACCCAGCACTGGAATATTTATCTTTCTGCAGTGATTTCTGCCGTTCTTCTGCTGGTGATGCTGCCTGTGTTCCATTGGATTCATTTGAGCCAGCCAGATGCGCTGTTTGAAATCATGAAGCTGAAATCATCGGCCATCAAAAAGCTAAGCAGCGATTATTCCATCTTCTTTTTCCTCTCCTTCGTTCAGGAAAGTAAGCAGGGTCTCCCGGGATTATGGTCTTTCGTTCTGCTGCTGATTGCTGTCGGCACAGCCATCTTTCACATCTGGGGGATCGTGCTTTTCCTTGCGCGAAACAAAATGGCCGAAAAAAGAGGGCTCCTGGCCATGTACAGCCGGTTCCAGTGTGGGATGATCTTCTCTTTTGTCCTTGCCGCCGGAACACTGGGGCTTGTTCTCTTTGCGAATAAAAACTACGGTATTTCAGGCTTTCAGGCGAGTTTTCCCGTATATGTTTCTCTGATTATCAGCATTGTCGGGTATCTGGCCAGTAAAAGCATGGAGAAAGAGGAAAGAGTCATCCGCCGGGAGCATGGTTTTATTGAGGAAGTTCGGCGCAACTGGATACTGTTCCTGTTCCTGATTCCCTGCTTCGTATTCTTCCTGATCAACAACTACCTGCCCATGGTCGGTATCTATTTTGCCTTTACCCAGTTCAATTTCCGGGATTCCTTGTTCGCCAGCCCGTATGTGGGATTCAAAAACTTCGAATTCCTCCTGCACTCTGAAATCCTGCACCTGACCACGAACACCATCCTATACAACCTTGTATTCATCGTTGTGGGCAATGTCCTGCAAATATTTTTTGCTATTCTGATCAGCCACGTGGCCAGCAAGCACCTAAAAAAGACATCGCAGACGATGATCTTTATGCCGTACTTCGTTTCCTACGTCATCCTGCGGGTGCTGGTGTTCAATATGTTTGAATACGACGTGGGTCTGATCAACAGCTTCCTCACCTCCATCGGGCGCGCGAAAATCGATTTTTACAACACGCCCTCCTATTGGCCCTGGATCATTACGCTGTTTTACCTGTGGAAAAATATCGGTTACGGCATGGTGGTCTATCTGGCGACAATCACCGGAATATCCTCTGATTATTATGAGGCGGCCCAGATCGACGGAGCCAACATCTATCAGCAGATCCGGTATATCACGGTTCCGCTGCTCAAGCCAACGTTCATCATTCTGCTGCTCTATGCATTGGGCGGCATTATGAAGGGCCAGTTCGAACTGTTCTATCAGTTGATCGGCAATAACGGTACGCTGTTCGCCACCACCGACATTTTTGATACATATGTTTACCGTATCACTACTACACAGCCCCTTTCCATGGGGCTTGGCACTGCGGCGGGCCTTTTCCAGTCTCTGTTCGGGTTCATCGTGATTATCCTGACCAACTTCTTCATCAAGCGCAAGAACCCTGAGTATGCTTTGTTCTGAGAGGAGGCGGCCTGAATGAAGATGAAAGATTCTTCCAAAACGGGATTCAGCGTTATCAAAGGCGTATTTCTGACGGTCCTCTCTCTGCTGTGCGTGCTCCCGTTTATCGTCATTGTTTCCGGATCGTTTACCAGCAACCAGGAAATCATCCGAAAAGGGTTCAGCCTTCTGCCGCGCGAGTTCACGGTAGAAGCGTACAAAACGATCTTCAAGACGCCGGAAGATATCCTGCAGGCATATAAGATGAACGTGTACTACACCGGCATCGGCACGGCACTTGGTCTCATTGTCATTACCCTGACGGCCTACGTGATTTCCCGCAGGGAATTCAAATACCGCAACACGGTATCCTTTCTGATTTACTTCACCACTATTTTCGGCGGCGGCATGATTCCCTGGTATCTGATGTATGCCAATGTGCTTAATCTCAGGGGATCCACCCTGGCCATCTGGTTCCCCGCGCTGATCACGCCTTTCCTGGTCATCCTAATGCGCACGTTCATTGTTGGAGCCGTTCCGGACGCTGTAGTGGAATCAGCCAAGATCGACGGCGCAGGGCATTGGCGCATCTTCTGGCAGATCGTGCTGCCGGTGCTCGGACCGGGGCTTGCGACGGTAGGCCTTTTCCAGGCGCTTGGATACTGGAATGACTGGTACCGTTCATCCATGTTTTCCACCAGTTCTCGAACCTGGTCATTGCAATTCTATCGGTTCTCCGATGATTTCGTAGAAGACTGCAAAATGTTCAAGTCCTGGGCTGATCAAGGCTTCTGGTCCAAGAGCGCTCTCTCTGACACCAATGACAACGAAGCCTACGACAACGGTCTGGCTGTGGCCGAAATCGCCGGCATGAACCCCAACAAGCAGATCACCTCCGCCAACAACTTCGCCAAAGAGCATCCCGACTGGGAAAGCGCTTACATCACCTATGGCGAGAACACCGGCGTCATTTACCCTGGCCATGCCACCCAGAACGGCACTGCCATCCTGCGTTCTTCCAAATATCCTGAGCGCTGCATGATGATTCTTAACTACATCATGACCGATGAAGCCATGAACTGCCTGGTACAGTACGGTATCAAAGGCAAGCACTATGAACTGGATGAGAACGGCTTCTATGTGAACCTGGATGATTCTTTCCCCTACGAGAGCTTCAACACCTGGAACCTTCGCGTCAACGATTACAAGCTCAAGCAGCCCACCGACGTGGCTCTGCAGGCGATGTTTGACAAGTATGCTGAACTGGGCGCGAAGACCAAGTGGCCCAACGTGAACATCTGGGACGGCTTCACCGAGGACTATACCGAATACACCGCTGAGCGTGCGGCAGTCGGCAATGTGATGCGTGAGTATCTGGCGCCTCTGCAGGCCGGCTTGGTCAGCGATGTGGAAGCTGCTGTAAAGGAATTCCGCACCAAAGTCACCGCTGCCGGTCTGGAAGCCTGCCGCGAGGGATTCCAGGAGCAGTGGACCGATTACTGCGCTGAATACAACTATCAATAATCCATCGTATGACTCCAGGGCCGGAGGGACCTCTCTCTGGCCCGTTCCATAAACAGACAGATGTTCATGTCCCGAAGGTGATACAATGAAAAAAGCGCTTGAACGCAGGCGGGTATCCGGATTTCTGCATACAGCAGGACGGGAACTGCACAACGGCCGGGAAGAGCGTATACTGCTGTTGGGCTGGGGGTTGGGCAACTGGCTATTGTGCGAAGGATACATGTGGGGATTCGATCGTTATCCGCAGTTTGACCGTCCCTACCGGATGGAGCAAACGATCCGGACCCTGACAGGCGAAAAATACGCTGAACGCTTCTGGAAAGCTTTCCGCAATCAGTATATCACTGAAGGCGATCTGGCGTTAATGGCTGAAATGGGCTGCAATTCGCTGCGCGTCCCCATCGCGTCCCGCCTGTTTATTGATGATGGGCCCAGGCTGAAATTCCGTATGGAAGGTTTTCAGCTGCTGGACCGCTTGCTGGAAGGCTGCGAAAAATACGGCCTCTACGCTTTTATAGACCTGCATGCTGCACCGGGCGGACAAACAGGCGCGAATATCGATGATTCCATGGATGATTTGTGCAGGCTGTTTATTGACGAAGCTCAGTTTGAACGCGGGCTGGCTCTGTGGGAAGAAATCGCACGCCGGTATAGTGACCGCTGGATCGTGGGCGGATATGATTTGCTCAATGAACCGATCCGGCCGGTACGATTTGCGGGGGATACTGATCTGGACGGTTACGCGCCCAAACTGAAGGCGTTTTATGAGCAGGCCATCGGGCGTATCAGGCGCCACGACAAAAATCACCTGATCGCCCTTGAAGGGATTCACTGGGCCACGGACACAGGAATTTTTGATCATGTGTATGACGAAAACATGGTGATTCATTTTCACCGCTATGGCTGTCCGCCTGACATCAGTTCCCTTCGGCCTTATCTGGAGGTGTCAGAAAAACTGAATTTGCCGCTGTGGCTTGGGGAAACGGGGGAAAACACCATGGCCTGGCTTTCCGCCATGATGCCGTTGGCATTCCAGTATGGCATCAGCGTAACCCTATGGCCATGGAAAAAACTGGACTGTGACAATTCTCCCTGTTCATATGCGGAACCCGCGGAATGGCAGCTGATCAGAGATTACCTGAACGGCGGCGCACAGCCCTCTTATGAAAAGGCCCAGCAGATCCTGGAACGGCTGCTGAAAAACATCCGGGTGGAAAACTGCCGCATCAACGACGGCATTCAGGCTCAGGTGCTGCGCATCCCCGGCTGTGAGATCCAGGGAACAGATTTTGATGATCTGCCAGGACCGGATATGAGCTATCATCATGAAATGCCCCATCCGGCTGGCTGCTATCGCATCGGCACCGGTATGGATATCATCCAATCGGCTGCGGCCGGGAAAAAAGCCTTCTTGTTTGACGGTCCCTGGCGTATGTCGCTTTTGCAGCTGCATGAAAATGAGTGGGCACAGTATACAATATTTGATGTGACGACCAGCACCAGGCTGGAAATAGAATGCGCAGCGGATCTGCCTTCCGTTCTGGAAATAAGTCAAAACGGAATGACCCTGGGCACCTTTGATTTGAGCGGATTCAGCGGAATTCAGCTTCTTGCGGGCATGCATCTGTTTACGGCTGATCAGTGCATCCTGCGCCTGAAGGTGCTGAGCGGACGTGTCTGTATCAAAAAACTGCTGATTCAGCCAATTTCATGAACTTGTGTGAAAGAAGGAGCCCTTATTGAGAATGACCATCAAAGATGTGGCGCGGGAAGCGGGCGTTTCTGTGGCAACGGCATCGAATGTGATGAACAACCCGGAAATCGTGAAACCACAGACACGCAATGCAGTATTGGAAGCGGCAAAACGCCTTTCTTATGTGCCTAATGCTAACGGAAAGCGTCTTCGTGCCAAGCAGACCAAAGCGATCGGCCTGTTTGTCAATTCCATGACGGGCGAATTCTACGGCGTGCTGGCGGATTCCATGAACCATGTGTGCCAGTCTAACGGATATGAACTCCATATTTGTATCGTATCGGATATTGTGTCCATCCAGACAAAGCTGCGGGAACACTCCATGGACGGAGCTGTTATTTTCTGGGACGCGGTGGATGAAGAGGCGGCAAAGCAAATGGTCGCCAGCGATTGTCCGCTTGTTTTTCTTGCGCTGAAAGAACAGGGACCGCATATTTCGAGTATCCTGTTCAAATCCCGAGAGCATGGGCGGATGGCCGCTGATTATTTGTATGGCCTGGGAAAGCGGAAGTTCCTGCATATCTTTGGGTTTCATAACAACTATGACTCGGAAATGCGATGCGAGGGTTTTCTGGAAACGCTTGAAAAGCACGGCATTCCACGGACAGATGTTAGGATATTGGATGGTAAATTCGAGCGTACGGCTGCATACCGGGAAATGAGAAGATATTTGCAGGAAAAAAATCCCGTGCCGGACGCTGTTTTTGCTGCCAATGACCTGAGCGCGATCGGCAGCATTGCCGCTTTGAATGAAATGGGATACCGCGTTCCTGAAGATGTCAGCGTCATGGGCTGCGATGATATCGATCTGTGCGAATACATCAATCCGGCGCTGACAACCATCCGCACCCATTTCCAACAGATCGGTACTCAGGCGGCCCAGGAGGTACTGCGGCTGATCCGGGGAGAGCCGGGCCGACTGATGCGTCAGGAAGGCATCCTGGTGGTGCGTAAATCCTGCGCAATATC
The DNA here is from genome assembly GCA_964591355.1 of uncultured Oscillospiraceae bacterium. GTDB lineage: Bacteria > Bacillota > Clostridia > Christensenellales > Aristaeellaceae > RUG563. The sequence continues at coordinate 605 of CAZQAM010000092.1, read as the reverse complement.
TCCCAATACTTCGCAAGACTGAAATTGTATTTACTGAACCGTGAAGTTTTTTGCCCTGTAGTATAAGCAGTTACACCCTGCAAGAAAAAACCGCTCATCTTATCAATTCTCCAATGCAAACCACATCCGGCTTGTTCTGCTTTACAGAAATATGGTACAGACTGCCTGGCCTAATGTCAACATTGTTTCCTGGCGTTTTATATCTTGTTCGCATGCCGGTACAGAGTAAAACCCCTTCCTGCAAAGCGGGAAAGGGGATTCTGATGCAGTTTTCTTTGAGCCTGAGGTGCCATCCAGTTGGCAGATTTTTGCTGAAGCTTCACAAAGACAAGCGCTTTCGTCTTTCTATTTTGTTCCGATTCATACCCGGAGTGTCAGGGATTCGAGTCCTCTCGGAGCACCAGAGAGAAAACGCTGATTTCATACGGGTTTCAGCGTTTTTTCTTTCTTCTCTTTTCCGCCTTTTTCCCGCCAAAAGGGTTCTTTTCTCCGGTTTTGTTCCGTTATTGTTCCATACGCTTTATAGGGCGGGCACATATTCCCTCATATGAAATCACCCCATTCGTCAGGAGTATACCATACGCATCTGACAAACGGGGCGCATT
>CAZQAM010000091.1:0-6741 GCA_964591355.1 uncultured Oscillospiraceae bacterium | reverse complement strand
AGATGGAATCTCGTGACTGGAGTTCAGACGTGTGCTCTTCCGATCTGGCCAGATGCTGGCCGGGGGCCTGGCTTCCGCGGCGTGCATGATCTGCCTCAGAGACGTGATGCCCCATTGGGCGGTGATCGCGTGCATGGCGGTGTCCAGCATCGCGGCGGGGGCCATTTGGGGCGCCATTCCCGCCTTTTTCAAGGCCAAATGGAATACCAATGAAACGCTGTTCACCCTGATGATGAATTACGTGGCCATTCAGCTGGTATCCTATTTCATCATCATCTGGGAGGTGCCCAAGGGCGCCGGGCAGATCGGCATCATCAACCAAAGCACCCAGATCGGCTGGCTGCCGGCCATTGGCGGGCAGAAATACCTTCTCAACATCATCATCGTGGCGGTGCTGACGGTACTGATGTATATTTACCTGAATTACTCCAAGCACGGGTACGAGATTTCCGTAGTGGGCGAAAGCGAGCGCACCGCCCGGTATGTGGGCATCCGGGTGAGCCGGGTGATCATCCGCACCATGCTGCTGTCCGGCGCTTTGTGCGGGCTGACGGGCCTTTTGCTGGTGGGCGGCACCGATCATACCCTCACCACCTCCATCACCGGCGGCCGGGGATTCACCGCCGTCATGGTCAGCTGGCTGGCCAAGTTCAACCCCATCTGGATGATCCTGACCTCCTTCCTCCTGGTGTTCCTGGACCGGGGCGCCGGGGATATTTCCACCAATTTCGGCCTCAACAAATCCTTCTCTGATATCCTTACCGGCATCATCCTGTTCTTCATTATCGGCAGCGAGTTTTTCATTTCCTATCAGATCAGCTTCCGCCATGCTTCCAGGAAGGAGGATACAGCCCGTGTTTGATTTTATTTCGTTCATTCCCCGGGCGGTGATGCAGAGCATCCCGCTGATGTACGGCAGCACCGGCGAAACGCTGACGGAAAAAAGCGGCAATCTGAACCTGGGCATTCCCGGCATCATGTATGTGGGCGCCATCAGCGGGGTCATCGGCGGATTTTTCTACGAATCGTCCCTGGCGGCGCCGGAAGCGTTCCATCCCCTGTGGGCCGTGCTGATCCCCCTGCTGTTCTCCCTGGCGGGTTCTTTGCTGATGGGCCTCATTTACTGCTTCCTCACCGTGACTCTCCGGGCCAATCAGAATGTGACCGGTCTGGCCCTGACCACTTTCGGCGTGGGCTTTGGCAATTTCTTCGGCGGCTCCCTGATCAAGCTCAGCGGCAACAGCATGCCTTACCTGGCCCTGACCCAGACCAGCGGCACTTTCCGCACCAGCCTGCCGGGGGCGGAGACTACAGGCTGGTTCGGCCGGGTCTTCCTTTCCTATGGGTTCCTGGCCTACCTGGCCATCCTCCTTTCCCTGGCTGCGGCCTTTATTCTGAAGCGAACCCGGATCGGGCTGCATCTGCGGGCGGTGGGCGAAAGCCCCAATACTGCCGATGCCGCCGGCATCAGCGTGAGCCGCTACAAATATGCCGCCACCTGCCTGGGCAGCATGATTGCCGGGCTGGGCGGGCTGTACTACGTGATGGATTACGCCGGCGGCATCTGGAGCAACAACGCCTTTGGCGACCGGGGCTGGCTGGCCATCGCCCTGGTGATCTTCACCATCTGGCGGCCCAATGTGGGCGTTGTGTCTTCCTTCCTGTTTGGCGGGCTGTACATCCTGCATATGTACATCCCCTCCGGCATGAACCTGGCGATCAAGGAACTGTACAAGATGCTGCCCTATGTGGTCACCATCGTAGTGCTGGTTATCTCCAGCATCCGCAACAACCGGGAAAAACAGCCGCCGCAAAGCCTGGGGCTGGCGTATTTCAGGGAAGAGAGATAAACACGCATCAGCGGGAAGGCGCGCGCCTTCCCGCTTTTTGCTTTGCAACGGGTTCCTTTTTCTTGACTTTTGCATATCCCGGCATTATGATGAACCGGAAAGAAGCGGGAAGGAGGCGACTGAAGATGAATTGGATCGGGGTTACGCCGTCCCGGGATGAAAAGGGGAAGCTCTGCATCCACCGCGACTATATGGACGCCCTGAGCCGGGCAGGCGCGCTGCCCGTTCTTTTGCCCCTCAGGCAGGAAGAAGCGCTGCTGGAGGAAATGCTCCGCCGCCTGGACGGCCTGCTGCTCACAGGGGGCGGCGATGTCGATCCCCGGGCGTACGGCGAAGAAACGCTGCCTTTCTGCGGGGAAATCATGCCGGACCGGGATGCCATGGAATTTTATCTCTGCCGCCGGGCTTTGGAAAGGGACCTGCCCCTGCTGGGCATCTGCCGGGGTCACCAGGTGCTCAACTGCGTGCTGGGCGGCACGCTGTACCAGGATATTGCCGCGCAGCGGGGAGAAAAGGTCCGCCATCCCCGGGAGGACCGGCCCCGGGAAGCGGTGCACAGCGTAAAGGTGGAGAGGGGCACTCTGCTTCACCGTATCACGGGCCTCGGGGAGATTCAGGTCAACAGCCGCCATCATCAGGGGATCAAAGCCCTGGGGGAGGGCCTGACTGTGTGCGCCCGGGCGGAAGACGGCCTTATTGAGGGCATTGAAATGCCCGGCAAGCGGTTCGTCCTGGGGGTGCAGTGGCACCCCGAATCCATGAGCGACACAAGAGAGGAAGAGCAAAAGCTTTTCAACGCTTTTGCGGAGGCCTGCTTATGCTGAAAGAAATCGCGCTGGTGGCCGACCTGCACGGAAACTGGCCCGCCACCCAGGCCGTGGACGCGGATATCCGGCGGCGTGGCATCGAAACGATCTGGTGTCTGGGGGATATCGTGGGCAAAGGCCCCTCCTCGCCGCAGACGTTTGACTGGGCGGTGGAAAACTGTGAAAGGATCCTGCTGGGCAACTGGGACGAGGGGATCGGGAAAAAGCTGTTTCCCCGGGACGAATTCTATTACCGGCAGCTGGGGGAGGAGAGGATGCGCGTCCTGCCCACTTTTCCCGTGGAGTACACCTGCTGGGTGTCCGGGCGGAAGATGCGGCTGTTTCACGGCCGGCCCACCATGCCGGAGCCTTTGTACGTCCATTCGGAATACGAGCTTCTGCAGGAATATTTTGATCCGGATTACAGCGTGGTGGGATACGCGGATGTGCACCGCCAGGGCCTGCGGCTGCTGGGCTTCCGGGGGATCCTGTTCAATACCGGCAGCGTAGGCAACGGCCTGGGGGTGCCCATGGCCCAGTACGCCATTTTGCGGGGCGATCTTCACAGCCGGGAGATGGGGCCCCTGGATATCAATATGGTCACTGTGCCCTACGACCGGGAGCAGGCGGTACAGGATACCATCCTGGCCGGGGAGCAGGGCCTGGTCAATGCCGATCTCTTTTGCCGGGAGATCGAGACGGGCCATTACGCCCGGGCCCCGGGAAAACGCAGCGCCCTGTAGGGCGGAGAAGGCAGCCCGATCACAGTAAGGAGAAGGAAAAGGTATGATACGGTTCGGCCCCGCGGGCAATTCGGAATCCTTTTACGCTCAGGGATACAAAAGCACCTGGCAGGCCCCGGCCTGGCTGGAGAAGATGGGCCTCAGCGCCTATGAATATTCCTTCGGCCGCGGCGTCAATCTGTCAGACGAAATGGCGCTGCGGATCGCCGGGGAAGCCGCCGCCCACGGCGTGGCCGTCAGCGTTCACGCACCGTACTTCGTCAATCTGGCCAATCCCGATCCGGAAAAGCGGGAAGCCTCCTTCCATTATATCACCGAAAGCGCCCGCCTGGCCGGGCTGCTGGGGGGCGACCGTGTGGTGGTCCACGTAGGCGCGCAGATGAAGCTGGGAAGGGAGGAAGCTGCCGCCAACTGCCGGGAAGGGCTCAGGGAGGCGTACCGGAGGCTGGAGGACCAGGGCCTTGCCGGGACCCGGCTGTGCCCTGAAACCATGGGGAGGAAAAGCCAGATCGGAAATCTGGAAGAAACGCTGGATTTCTGCCTGTTGGATCAGCGGCTGATCCCCTGCCTGGACTTTGCCCACCTTCATGCCCTGGGGCAGGGCGCGCTGAAAACCACAGAGGATTTTGCCGCTGTGCTGGATCAGACAGAGCGCACCCTGGGACGGGAACGCGCGAGGGAGATGCACATCCATTTTTCCACCATCGAATTTACTTCTGCCGGGGAAAAGCGGCACCGCACCTTTGCCGAGGCGGCATACGGCCCCCGGTTCCAGCATTTGGCGCCCCTGCTGAAAGGGAGGGGCTACGCGCCCCGGATCATCTGCGAATGCAAGGGAACCATGGCGGAAGACGCCCGGGAAATGCTTTGGATCTACGAAAGCGCGTAAGGAAGGCCATGGCTTGCATTGACGGCGGAAAGTGTGATATAATTATCTCACTCAGTTTACGGGAGGGAATTTGCTTTGGAAGACCCGGTTGGCCGATGGATACTGGAAATTGTATTATTGCTGATCTGCGCGCTGCTGGCCTGTGCCCAGGCGGCGTTGGCCAATGCCAATGAAACCAAACTGCGCGCCCGGGGAAACGGCGCGAAAAAACTGATTCCCCTGCTGGAGCGGCCCGAGCCCGTGATTGCTTTGCGCGGGCTGCGGACGCTTTTTCTGTTGCTTTTTGCCATCGTCGGCGCAAATATGCTTCGCGGTACCGGCCTGTCCTTTGTCCGTGCGGCGCTCCTTTTCTGCCTGGTCGCGGCGCCGATTGTCATGGCGCTTTGCAAGCTGGCGCCGGAAATGATCGGCCGCAGGCACAGCGAAAAGACGGCGGCGCTTCTGCAGCCCCTGATCCTGTGGTCTTATCGGCTGATGACGCCCTTTACTGCCCTGGAGCAGGCGGCGGCCCGGGGAATCGTGCGGCTGTTCGGCATCGATCCCCATGCCAAGGAGGAAGTCACTGAGGAAGAGATCCAGGCCATGATGGATATCGGCGAGGAAACGGGCGTGATTGAAAGCGACGAGCACGAGATGCTGAAAAACGTGTTCGAGTTCGGCGATCTCACCGCCGCGGACTGCATGACGCACCGCACCGATGTCACCGCCATCTGGATCCATGACGACGAGGAGACCATCCGCCGCACCATCAAGGAAAGCGGGCTGAGCCGCTTCCCTGTGTACAATGAGGACATTGACGATATCGTGGGCATTCTGTCCACCCGGGAATATCTGCTCAATGCCGGGGAAAAGCAGCCCGTGCCTTTGAAAAAGCTGCTGCGGGAAGCGTATTTCGTGCCGGAAACGGTGAGGACGGACGTGCTGCTGCGCAATATGCAGCACGCGAAAACCCATATCGCCATTGTGGTGGATGAGTATGGCGGCATGAGCGGCATCGTCACCATGGAAGATCTGCTGGAAGAGATCGTGGGCAATATCTACGATGAATTTGATCCCACGGCCGAAGTGGAGATTCAGCCCCTGGGCGAAAACGTCTGGCGCGTCAGCGGCACGGCGGACCTGGAGGCGGTGGAGGAAGCCATTGGGGTGACGCTGCCCAAGGAGGAGGATTACGACACCCTGGGCGGGCTGGTGTTCAGCCGGTTCAGCGCTATCCCCGAGGATGGATCCACCCCCAGCCTCACTCTCTTTGCCACCGAGGACGGGGAGAAACCGGAGCAGGGCGCCGCCGATCAAGTGCGCCTGGATGTGGAATCCATCGTGGACCGGCGGGTGGAATGGGTGAAGGTCACGGTAATCCCTTCGTCAGACGCGAAAGAAGCCCCGGACGAAGCGTAAACGCAAACAAAAAAAGCCGTCCGTTCCGGATCAGCCGGGACGGACGGTTTTATGCTGTGCGCATCAGGTGTCAATCCGGATGAGGTCGGCGAGCGCTTTGTTGCGGTAAGCGACATCCGCGCGCCGGGCAAAGCCCTGCTTTTCCCAGAACGCGTTGCCTACTTCGTTGCGGTTGAATACCAGCAGCGCCACCTTATTGATGCCTTCGCTTTTGAGCGCGGCCAGGCTCTTTTCCACCAGCCGGGCGCCGATGCCCTGCCGCCGGCGGGATTCCGCCACAGACAGGTGGTAGATGTATCCCCGCCGCCCGTCGTGCCCGGCCAGGATGATGCCGAGGACAGAGCCGTCTTCCACGGCGATGAAGGAAGCCGCGGGATTGCGCTTCAGGAATCTTTCAACGCCCTCCCTGGAATCGTCCAGGTTGTTGAACCCCATATTTTTGCAGGACATCCACAGGTCGTACACCTGATCATAATCCTGGATCTGCATAAGCCTGATTTCCATGCCGGCCACCTCCATATGACGCTTGCCGGGCCTCTCCGGCCGCAGGGGCTCCTCAGTCCACCGCGGAACTGGCCCGCATGGCTTCGATGGTTTTTTCGATCAGAGTATCCAGATCCCAGCCCAGCATTTCGGCCCCCTGCAGGATCACTTCCCGGGAGCAGCCGGCGGCGAACCGTTTGTCCTTGAATTTCTTTTTGACGGATTTCACTTCCAGATCCTGCACGCTGCCGGAGGGACGCATCACAGCCGCGGCGCCGATGAGACCGGTCAGCTCATCCACCGCAAAGAGCACTTTTTCCATGGGGTGCTCCGGCCGGATATCCACCGTAATGCCGTAGCCGTGGCTGGCCGTGGCGCGGATGATCCTTGGGTCCAATTGCAGCTTCTGCATCATCTCCTGGCTTTTGATGCAGTGCTCTTCCGGGTACAGTTCAAAATCCAGGTCGTGCAGGATGCCCACCGCTTCCCAGAAATCCTGTTCATCGCCGTAGCCCTGATCCTGGGCATACCAGCGCATGCAGTCGCCCACAATAGATCGGAAGAGCACACGT
>CAZQAM010000090.1:0-6774 GCA_964591355.1 uncultured Oscillospiraceae bacterium | reverse complement strand
TGCTGTTGAGTTTCCTGCTTCTTCTCTCCTGCGTCTCCGGCGTTCTGGCCGAAGCAAAGGAACCGGTCACGATCACCGTATGGTCCAACGACGCACACAGTAAGCCCGTCTTTACCGCGTTTGTTGATAAATTCAACGAGGGCGTGGGCAAGGAACTGGGCATCTTCATCGATCTGACCGTCTACGGCACGGACTACTACACCGTGCTGGATACTGCGCTGACCGAAGAAACGAATGCGCCCTACATCTTCAAGTGCAACAAGATCCCGCAGTACGCCCGCGCAGGCAGGCTGGTGGCGCTGGAAGATCTCCCCGGCGGTGAAGAACTGATCGCTCCCTATAAGGAAAAGAACTCTGAAGGCGTCGGCCTGGTGGACGGCAAGACCTTTGCCTTGCCCTTCAAAGCCACCACGGTGGGTCTGGCCTACAATGTGGAATTGTTCAACAAGCTGGGCCTGGAATTCCCCAAGACCTGGGAAGAAATGCGCGCCTGCGCCAACGCCATCACCGATGCCGGCGACGGCAAAGTCTATGGCTATGGCCTGGGCATGACCTATGTTTCCTATCCCCTGTTCTTCGTGCTGGCTCCGGCTTCGGCCACCACGGGCAGAATGCACTTTGACAGCGTGACCGGCCGCTACAACTTCTCCGCGCTTGCTCCTTATATGAAGCACCTGATGGAGATCATCGATGACGGCTGCATGTTCCCCGGCTATGAAACCATGGACGACGACACCAAGCGCGCCCAGTTCGCCGCCGGCAACATTGGCATGATCCCCGTGTTCTCCCCCGACGTGGGCGTGCTGACGACGCAGTTCCCCGCGCAGTATGAATGGGCTGTCGGCCCCTATCCCACCGAGACCGAGGATAGCCGCTACAGGATGTATTCCAATCCCTCCACCTTCTATGTAGTCAACCAGAAGACCGTGAAGGACGGCCTGGAAGAACAGGTTATGGCGGTGATGAATGCCCTGCTTTCCGAAGAAAACCTGCTGAACCTGTTTGAAGAAGAAAAAGACATGATCACCCGGGACGATGTGAAGGCCAAGTCCACCAAGACCGAGGTTTCTCCCCAGTGGAAAGCCTTTGGCGACGGCTCCTACCGTTACACCGGTTTCGGCTCCCCCGATGGCCTGCTGACGCTGGAAGGCGACACATACAAGGAAGTCTTCGATAAGATCCTGACCGGTCTTGCCGATGTGGACACCGCGCTGGCAGATCTGGATACCCGCTACAACGCCGCCTTGGACAAGGCCATTGAAAGCGGCAGCCTGAAAATTGAGGACTACCTGGTTCCGAACATGGACGAAATCGTTGCCATGGAATAACTTCATAAAAAACCAAAATATCCTTGATTGATTACGGCAGATACCCCTTCACAGGGGTATCTGCCGTAAAGAAAATTCCGGAAAAGTGAGGTGATGGATGTGACAAAGGAAGCAAAGAAAAACCGGGCCGCACTTTCAAAGCTCGGAAGTGCGGACAAAACCCAGGAAATTCTCATGCTTTTGCCTATGTCCATCGGTTTTGCGGTATTTGTGCTCTACCCCATCATCTGGGTCATCCGTTGGGCCTGGTTTGATTATGACGGATATACAACGCCGGTTTTCATCGGCTTTGAAAATTTTATCCGGGCATTCAGCCGGGATCCTGCCTTCTGGGCAGCCCTGCGGAATACGATGTACATCGCAGTGGTCAAATTGATGATCGAAATTCCCCTGGCCATGGTGCTTGCCACATTCCTGACCAGCAAAATCAAAGGCACCACGTTTTTCCGGGTATCCTATTTCCTGCCGTCGGTTTTGAGCGTGGCAGTTGTCGGCCTGATTTTCTCCATTATGTTCAGTTCCTATAACGGCATCGTCAACGCCCTGCTGCGCAGTCTGGGGCTGATCAGGCGCAATATCAATTTCCTGGGCCGAAGGGACAATGCCTACTTTGTCATCATTCTGGTATCCCTGTGGACGTCCTTTGGCCTGAACATGATCTATTTCATTATGGGGTATCAGAATATCCCCAAGGATCTTTACGAATGCGCCTCCATCGACGGCGCCAACGTAATCCAGCAGTTCTTCCATATCACGCTTCCCATGGTGGCGCCGGTATTGCAACTGGTTATCATGCTGAGCTTCCTTGGCACCCTGCGCATGACAGACCTGATCCTGGTGCTCACCAACGGCGCGCCGGGCGGCACAACGGAAGTGGTAATGACGTATATCTTCAAATACTTCTTCCAGTACGGCGAAAGCCAGACCAGGACGCAGTTTGGCTATGCCTCTTCCCTGGCCGTGATCACAGCTGTCATTCTGGCTGTTTTGACGCTGCTCTATCTGCGCATGTCCAAAAAGATGAAAGAAATTCAGGGGTAAGGAGGCGAGAAGAATGCAAAGATATTTAAAAATCCCGCTCCGTGCCCTGCTGTATTTGTTCCTGCTGGTGATGCTGTTCTTTGCCCTTTTCCCTGTGGTGTATATTCTGCTTTCTTCCTTCAAAACCAACGCGGAGATTCTGGTTGGCGGCACCAACATCATTCCCACCACCTGGGAACTGGACAACTATGTGCAGGCCTGGAATCTGGCCAATTTCGGCACACTGACGCTGAACAGCGTGATCTACACGTTCTTTGTGGTGCTGGGATGCATCGCCACAGGCACTGTGGCCGGCTACGTGTTTTCCCGCGGAAAATCTGTATTCACAAAAATCATGTATCGGATGGTGCTGTTTTCCCTGTTCATTTCCATCGGCACCCTGGCGCTGTATCCTCAGCTGCGCGTGATCCGCACACTGGGGCTGAGCGGCACGCTGTGGGGGCCCATCCTGATCCGCGTGCTGGGCATGAACGCGACGCAGGTGTTTATCGCCACCGGCAATGTGAATCAGATTCCGCGGGAATTGGATGAAGCGGCCAGAATTGATGGCTGCGGCTTTTTTGCCACCTTCGTCCGCATCATCTTCCCGCTGTTGAAGCCGTTGGTCGCCACCATCGGTTTGCTGGCTTTCCGCATTGCGTGGAGCGATTATCTTCTGCCCTTTGTGTTTACGATTTCCAAGCGCAGCATGTGGACGCTGGTGGTAGGCCTGGTGAACCTGAAATCCGGCGGCGAGTCAGCTTCCTCCTGGAATCTGATGTTTGCCGGCATTGGCATTTCCATCCTGCCCATGACCATGGTGTACCTGATTCTGAACAAATTCTTTATTGCCGGCCTGACGGAAGGCGCTGTCAAAGGCTGATTGGAGGATCCGTATGAATACGTATCGGGAAGTATTGGAAACCCCTGTTGTGGAAGGATATGACGTGATCGTGGCAGGCGGCGGGTCCGCCGGTTTTGCCGCCGCAGTGAACGCGGCCCGGGGCGGAGCAAAAACGCTGCTGATCGAGCGGGAATTCATGATCGGCGGCATCATGACCGCGGGCCTGATGGCAAAGATTGCTATCGAGCCTTTTATGACCGGCATTCCCACCGAATTTCTGATGCGCCTGGGCAAGGAAAAAATGGCCATCCCCTATGAATCCTTCCCGGCGCCCTGGCCGCCATCCGAAATGGTGGAGGTGCCTGTGGACGCTGAAACAAGCAAATTGGTCGCTGAGGAAATGCTGCAGGAAGCTGGCGCGAAAATCCTCTATGGTACCATCGTGGTGGGTGCTGTCAAGGAAAATGGCGCTTTGACCGGCGTGATCGTGGAGAATAAAAACGGCCGCAGCGTGATCCCCGGAAAAGTTTTCATTGACGCCAGCGGGGACGGCGATCTGTGCGCCCGGGCCGGCGCGGAATTTGAGTTCGGCGTGAACGGCAACGGCGTATGCTCCGCTTCCAATATGCTCAGCCGCATTGCGGGCGTCGATCTGAAGAAGACCTTCGATTACCTGGAAGAGCATCCGGATGAAATCACCCATCGCAACCGCCGGGGGAACACCTCCTTCTTCCTCAACGCCGATATTCTGCGGGAATACGCCCTGGCGAAAAACCCGCAGTTCATTCAGGTGGGCGGCTTTGACGAAACCGTGAAGCGCGTGATGGAGGATCCCACCGTCAGCGACTGGGAAAAGAATGTGCTGAAATTGCGCAATGGCGTGCATTTCATGAACACCCCCATTCCCGATCAGGTGCTGATCAACGCGGGGCGTTATCAGGGGCTCAACGGCCTGGACGCCATGTCCATTTCCGAAGCCATCGTGGAATGCCGCAAGCAGAACTGGTGCATTTTCCGGTTCCTGAAAAAGTATATCCCGGGCTTTGAAAATGCCACGCTGGCAGAAACCGGCGCCATCCTGGGCATCCGTGAAACCCGCCGCGTCAAATGCGATTACTGGCATACGGTGGAGGATTTCCAGCGCCGCGCGCGGTTTGACGACGCCATCATGCGCAGCGATGACAGCATTGAGTTCCATAATCCCTCCGGCGCCGGAATCCACTTTGAACTGTACACCAAGGGCGAATACGAGGAGATTTCCTACCGCAGCATTTTGGTGAAGGGGCTTACCAACCTGATGGTGGTGGGCCGCTGCTGGTCCGCCGATCAATTGTCCCTGTCCGCCAACCGCAACATCGGCTTCTGCATGGGTATGGGCCAGGCAGCCGGTTGGGCGGCGGCCATGGCACTGAAGGCCGGCGTTTCCATCCGGGAGATCGATGTGAAAGAGCTGCAAAAAGCGGTATATCCTTTGAAGGAAGCATAAATAATATATAAAAAACGGGGCATATCTTCCTGTATCCATCAGGAGAAGGTATGCCCCGTCTTTTCATGTTGCCTCAGTCCAGACGCCGCAGCGTATCATCCTCTTCAAAGCCAAGCTTTTTGTAATGATCGCCCCGGGTTTTGATATCGTCTTCCAGCTGCATCCGGGCAAACTGGATCACGTCTTCCGCCCTTTCAAAGGGAATCACCAGTACGCCGTCATCATCAGCGCAGATGATGTCCCCCGGCTTTACCTGCACCCCTGCGCAATTGACGGGAATGTTGGTGCCGCCAAAGGTGACCCGGCCGTAGGCGTGAGTAAAGGTGCGGCAGGTGCAGAATACGTTGGCGTGCTCCAGGTTGGTTTCATAACTGTCCCGGCAGCCGCCGTCCACCACCGCGCCGCTGATGCCGCGGATCATGGTGTTCATGGCGATCTCGCTGCCCCACACGCCGCCGCGGACGCCGTCCATGTCGATCACGACCACCATATCCTTGGCTGTTTCCGGCGTGATTTCATCCACAAAGCGGTAAATATCGTTGCAGCCCTTTCCCAGCTCTTCCCGCCATTCTTCCACGGTGCTGCAGGCCTTGACGGCGTCCTGTTTCCGCAGCAGCTTGACGGTAAAAGCATAGCCCTTGAATTCCATGCCCGGCCGGAGAGGGCGCATTTTTTCATTCATCGTGCCCTTATCCACCAGCCCCAGCGCATCCATGGCGTCCGACAGATCCGAGCAGCGATACTTGCGGATTTCATTGATCAGTTCATCCCGGTTCATCTTCATGATTCCTCCTTCATATTTCTGCCAGAAGCTTTGCTGCATTACCCTTTCACGGCACCTGCCGTCATGCCCTCGATGAAGTATCGGTTGAAAATCATATACACCGCGATCATGGGGATCATGGAAATGGCGGTGCCGGCCAGCATCAGATTCCAGCTGGAGGCCGCCTCCCCGGAGCTCTTCAGGCTGATGACGCCCACGACCAGCGGCATGCGCTCCGGCTTGGACATGGTGAACACCATGGGCATCATATAGTCGTTCCAGCTGTGGCGGAACTCCAGGATCGCAATGGTGGCAATGAGGGGCTTAAGCAAAGGGAAAATGATGTGGACGAAGGTACCGAAAAAGCTGCAGCCGTCGATCTTGGCCGCTTCGTCGATCTCGGGAGACAGGGTCCGGATATACGTGCGGGTGATAAAGAGGTTGGTGACATTCATGCCCAGCACGCGGATCAGGATCACGCCCCACAGCGATTTATTGATGCCGAACCACTTGGCAATCATTACGGTGGGATAAAGGGTCAGGCTGCCAAGGGAAACGAACATGGAAGAGACCACCACGGCAAAAATGGTGTTTTTTCCTCTGAATTTGCCTCGCTCGAAGCAGTAACCCGCCACAGTGCTTGTGATGATGGTTCCGCATACGATGAAGAAGGACATGTACAGGCTGTTCCATGTATAGCGCTCGAAATTGGCCAGGCTCCAGGCCTGCTTGTAATTATCCAGCACGAATTTCGAGGGGATGATGGTGCTGCCCGAAGTCAGCAGTTCCTGGTTGCTCTTGAAAGAGCCCATGAATGTATAGAATATCGGGAAGACAACAAAGACAAACACGATGGCCAGCGAAAGGTTGGTCAGGGCGGCGGAGATCCTTTTGCGCAATGTAAAGCTCATGCTCCCTCTCCCCCTTTCAATACACCTGGTTCATGCGGTTGGTCACCCGCATATAAACCACCGAAACAATAGCAAGAAAGATGCCAGTCACAACGCTCATGGCGGAAGCGTACCCGATTTCCACTGTGCGGCCGGAATAGCCGAAGAAATATTTGAACACATAGGTCATGATCACTTCGGTTTTCCCGCCGGGCGCGCCGTTGGTGGACGCCAGCACCAGATCGCTGACTTTCAGGGAGCCCACGATGGCCATCAGCACCACCACCTGCGCGATGGGGGCGATCATAGGCAGCGTGATCTTCCAGAAACGCTTCCAGGGCGTCACGCCGTCCAGCTCGGCGCACTCATAGATTTCCTGGGGAATAGACTGCAGCGCCATAGATCGGAAGAGCACACGTCTGAACTCCAGTCACCGCTCATTA
>CAZQAM010000089.1:0-6793 GCA_964591355.1 uncultured Oscillospiraceae bacterium | reverse complement strand
CTACACCCTATCCTACACTCTTTCCCTACACGACGCTCTTCCGATCTACATCTCCGGCATCAAGCGCGTGGATGACTACACCGTGGAAGTGCAGGTGAAGGGCTTCTCCGCTCCCGCCGTGTACTCCATCCTGGGCCTGCAGATTACCCCCATGCACTACTACGGCGATCCCGCCCAGTATGACTACGAAGCGGGCAAGTTCGGCCATCCCTTCGGCGACCTGAGCATCGCGCAGGCCAAGATTGCCGAGCCCATGGGCGCCGGCCCCTACAAGTTCGTCAAGTACGAAAACCGCGTAGTGTACTACGAAGCCAACGAGAATTACTACCTGGGCGCTCCCGAAATCAAGAGCTTCCAGTACAAGGAAACCAACGCTGCTGAAGTGGCCTCCGCTGTGCAGACCGGCACCGCCGACGGCGGCGAAATGACCGGCAACAAGCAGAATTTCGAACTGCTGCGCTCCTTCAACGACAACGGCGAAGTGACCGGCAACGTGGTGACCACCTACTCCGTGGCCAACCTGGGCTACGGCTACATCGGCATGAACGCCGACACCGTCAACGTGGCGGGCGAGCCCGGCAGCGTTGCCTCCAAGAACCTGCGCAAGGGCCTGGCCACCATCCTGGCCGTGTACCGCGACACCGCCTTTGACAGCTACTACGGCGACGCCGCCGCTGTCATCAACTATCCCATCTCCTCCACCTCCTGGGCCGCCCCGCAGGCGACTGACGAAGGCTACCGCGTGGCGTTCTCCGTGGACGTGGACGGCAACCCCATCTACACCGCTGAAATGACCGCCGAAGAAAAGTACGAAGCTGCCAAGCAGGCTGCCATCGGCTTCCTCAAGGCCGCGGGCTATACCTTCGATGAAGCTGCCGGCAAGTTCACCGCCGCTCCCGAAGGCGCTCTGATGAGCTACGAGGCCATCATCCCCGCCGACGGCATCGGCGACCACCCCTCCTTCGCCATCCTCACCGACGCCCGTGAAGCCCTGGCTTCCATCGGCATCGAGCTGAAGATCAACGACCCCGCCGATTCCAACGTGCTGTGGGATGCTCTGGACGCCGGCACCCAGAACCTCTGGTGCGCCGCCTGGGGCTCCACCATCGATCCTGATATGTATCAGGTCTATCACAGCTCCAACATCGTGGGTCTGGGCGGCTCCGACAGCAACCACTATCACATCCAGTCCGCTGAACTGGACCAGATGATCGCGGATGCCCGCAAGAGCTCCGATCAGGCTTACCGCAAGGAAGTCTACAAGGCCGCTCTGAACGAGATCATGGATTGGGCCGTGGAAATCCCCGCCTATCAGCGTCAGAACATCGTCATCGCCAGCACCGAGCGTGTTGACATCAGCACCGTCACCCCCGACGTGACCACCTACTGGGGCTGGCTGTCTGAAGTGCAGACGATGAACATGAACGCCGCCAAGTAAGCGGAAATCAACATCGGATAACTGAAAGCTCAGCTCCCTGGCTGGCTTCCGTCCTTCGGGGCGGGAGCCGGCCAGGGAATGTTCCGCTTTCCGGGGGTGCTTCCGGCATTCTCCGCCTCCGAAAACGGAATGATCCATGAGGGGAAATCTGGTCCGGGGAGGACGTCAACGTGTGGAAGTTTATAATACGAAGAGTTAGTCTGGCCGTCATCATTGTATTTCTTGGATCCTTCATCATTTATGGCGTAATGCGCGCCATGCCCACCAGCTTTGTGGAAGCCATGGCCCGGCAGCGGGCTGCGGCCAGCGCCACCACCGGCGGCCCCACCTATCAGGAATGGCTGGAACAATTGAACAAATCCTATCACCTGGATACCGATATCGTCACCGGCTTTTTCAACTGGCTGGGGGGCGTATTGCAGGGTGATTTTGGCGTGAGCTGGAAATACGGCGTTCCGGTCACGCAGAAATTCAGCGAAGTCATCTGGCATTCCGTGACGCTGAATATCATTACCATCATTCTGGAAGTCATCATCTGCATCCCGCTGGGCATTCAGGCCGCGCGCCATCAGTACAGCGGGTTCGATTACGGGATCACCGTATTTGCCATGCTGTGTATATCGCTGCCGACGTTTTTCCTGGCAACGGTTTTGAAATATACGTTTGCCGTCAGGCTGGGCTGGTTTGATCTCTACGGCCTGGTGGGCCGCTTTCACGAGCAATTGAGCCAGGGCCGGAAGATCCTGGATATCGCGCATCACATGGTGCTGCCCATCCTGACCCTGGCCATGCTCAACATCGGCGGCCTGACCCGCTATACCCGCACCAACATGCTGGAGGTGCTCAACGCTGATTATATCCGCACCGCCCGGGCCAAGGGGCTGCCGGAACGCACGGTGATCAACCGCCATGCCTTCCGGAATACTTTGATCCCTCTGGTCAGCTACATGAGCTATCTGGTTCCCAGCCTGTTTTCCGGCTCCATGATCACGGAAACGCTGTACCAGATCCCGGGCATCGGCTATATTTCCTATGACGCCATGATCGCGGGCGATCTTCCCTTTACCATGTTCTATTCCATGTTCGGCTTGATCCTCACGCAAATCAGCCTGATGCTGGCCGACATCATGTACGCGGTGGTGGACCCCCGCGTGCGTGTGAACTGAGCAGGCGCAGGAGGAAACCGATATGAGCGAAATCAACCCTGAAATCAAAAACGAAGAACAGCTTTCCCTGGATGACGGCCGCCGGGTCCGGGTGCTTTCTCCCGGCATGATGGTGTTCAAGCGCTTTATCCGCAACAAGCTGGCCATCGTGGGCATCTGCACGCTGATTTTCATGTTTGCCTTTTCCTTCCTGGGGGGCGTCATTTCTCCCTACCGGCAGGATCAGGTGTTCTATAAAGTGGACGCCGCCAACAAGGAATACGCCAGCGCCGTGGTCAACAGCGATTACCGCTTTACTCCGGTGCAGGGGAAAACCCTGTCTACCATGGCCCGGGCCACCTTCAACAGCCAGGTGAAAGCCACGGGCAAGGAGGAGGCCTCCTTCACCGCGGAAGGCGTCACCTATACCGCCACCAGGCTGGATGACGGCTTCTACGTTATCACCGCCGGAGAGGATATCGGCACGGTGACCGCCCTGGGCAAGATCGTGGATGTGAAGGCCGATCCCGGCAAGGAGATTTCCGCGGAAGTAAGCGCCGCCGCCACCCGTGCGATGCAGGCAAGCCAGTCTTCCTTTGAGGCGGAGGGCGCCGTTTATACCCTCACGCGGAGCGTTGGCAAGAGCTACAAGCTGAGCAGCATGGCCGAAGTGGCCATTGCCAGCATGCTGTCCTTCGACGCGTATGACACGCAGTATGCCGGCCTCATCGCCGATTACGCGTTCCGGAAAAACTGCGAGATGGCCATGCACGCCGGGGAAAGCTCCTTTGCCGTAGGGGACACGGAATACAGCCTGGAAGCCGACGGCGAAACGGCAGCTGTGGTTTACCTGGGAAATGGTGAAGGCAGGAAAGCCATCGCCGGCGTCAGCAACGTCATCGTCAATCCCGTGAACAACGGCGTGTTCCTGCCGGTGGAATACAAAGCCGCCGTGGCGGACGCCATCGCCGAAAAAAACACCGCTTTTGACTATGTGACGCCCGATGGAAAAACCGAGCGCCATACCATCCAGATGCGGGGCAACAACTACATCATCTCCACCCTGCAGGAAACTTACCTCATCGATATGTACGCGTCTCCCAGCGCCGAGCACTGGCTGGGCACCGATGACCACGGCATGGACGTGCTGACCCGGCTGATGTACGGCGGGCGCATCTCCCTGCTGGTAGGCTTTGTGGTCATGATCCTTGAAAACATCATCGGCATCATCATCGGCGGCGTGTCGGGCTATTTCGGCGGCTGGGTGGATACCCTGCTGATGCGTTTTGTGGATCTGTTCAATTCCATCCCCTATTATCCGATGATGATCATCGCCGGCGCCATTATGGACTCCTTTGAGGTGGATCCCTATGTGCGGCTGTACATGATGATGGCCATCATGGGCATCATGGGCTGGACCGGCGTGGCCCGGGTGGTCCGCGGCCAGATCCTTTCCCTCCGGGAGCAGGATTTCATGGTGGCCACCGAGGCCACCGGCATCCCGGTGAACCGCCGCATTTTCCGCCACCTGGTGCCAAACGTGATGCCGCTTCTCATCGTGCAGGCCACCATGGGCCTGGGCAGCATCATCCTGGCGGAGGCCACCCTGTCCTACCTGGGGCTGGGCATCAAATATCCCCTGGCTTCCTGGGGCAGCATCATCAATTCCTCGTCCAACATTTACGTCATGACCAACTGCTGGTATCTGTGGATCCCCGCGGGCCTGCTGATCGTGCTCACGGTGCTGGGCTTCAACTTTGTGGGCGACGGCCTCAGGGACGCCTTCGATCCCA
Source organism: uncultured Oscillospiraceae bacterium (assembly GCA_964591355.1). Taxonomy (GTDB): domain Bacteria; phylum Bacillota; class Clostridia; order Christensenellales; family Aristaeellaceae; genus RUG563. The sequence continues at coordinate 2,417 of CAZQAM010000089.1, read as the reverse complement.
AGATGAAGCGCTAAGAGGGGAGGAAGAAAGATGGCAAAGAAAGATTCCAACTTTATTTCTGCCCGGGAATCGCGCAGAATCAGCAAAGCCAACGCGAAAATCACCAAAAAGCTGGATCGGCGGCTGAGCCGCAAGCACGTGCCGGAAGCGGAATACCTGACCAAGATGCACGACGAAAGCAACGTGCTGGAATTTGACGACCTGCATACCTATTTCTTTACAGACGTTGGCACGGTGAAGGCCGTGGACGGCGTGAGCTACAATGTGCCCATCGGCAAGACCGTGGGCGTGGTGGGCGAATCGGGCTGCGGAAAATCGGTGACCAGCCTGTCCCTGATGCAATTGCTGCAGCGGCCCAGCGGCCAGGTGGTGTCCGGCGAGATCCGCCTGAACCTGGGGGACAAAGCCTACGACGTGGCCAAAATGCCCATCGAGGCCATGCAGAAAATCCGGGGCAACGTGGTGTCCATGATCTTTCAGGAGCCCATGACCAGCCTGAACCCCGTGTTCCGCATCGGTTTCCAATTGGACGAGGTGATCCGGCTGCATAGCCCCGGCATGAGCGAGGAGGAAATCAAGCGGCGCTCCGTGGACGCCATCAAGATGGTGGGCATCCCCGACGCGGAGGGGATCTACGAGCGCTATCCTCATGAATTGTCCGGCGGCATGCGGCAGCGCATCGTCATTGCCATGGCCCTGGTGTGCAATCCCCGCCTGATCATTGCGGATGAACCCACCACCGCGCTGGATGTGACCATCCAGGCCCAGATCCTGGAACTGCTGCGAAAGCTGAAGGGCGAAATCAACGCTTCCATCATGCTGATCACCCACGACCTGGGCGTGATCGCCGAAATGGCGGATTACGTGGTGGTCATGTACGCGGGCCGCATCGTGGAAAAGGGTCTGGCCAAGGAAGTGTTCCTGGATCCCCGGCATCCCTATACCATCGGCCTGATGGAGTCCAAGCCCGTCATCAATAAGACCGTCGACAGGCTTTATTCCATTCCCGGGTCCGTGCCCAATCCCGTCGATATGCCGGATTACTGCTATTTCCGGGACCGGTGCGAAAAGTGCGTGGACAGGTGCCAGGGCCAGTATCCTCCTGAAATCCATGTGTCGGATACCCATATCGTCAGCTGCTGGCGGTATTTTGACGATATGAAGCGAGGTGGCAACCAATGAGTGAAAACAGCGTCAACGTGCTGGAGGTGAAAAACCTCTGCAAATATTTCCCCATCAAGGCCGGGCTGTTCAGCCGGGTGGTGGGCCATGTGCACGCGGTGGAAGACGTGAGCTTCACCCTCAAGCGGGGCACCACCATGGGCCTGGTGGGCGAGTCGGGCTGCGGGAAGACCACCGTGGGCAAAACACTGCTGAACCTGACGCCCAAAACCAGCGGCGAAGTGGTGTTCAACGGCAATGTGCATCTGGATCAACTGACCGCCAAGGAGCTGCGGGCATTCCGGCCCAAGATCCAGATCATTTTCCAGGATCCGTATTCCAGCCTGTCCCCCCGGCTTCCGGTGGGCGAAATCATCGGCGAGGCGGTGCGGGAGCATCATCTGGTGCCGGAAAATGAATTGGACGCTTATGTGTCCCGGATCATGAAGGCCTGCGGCCTCTTCGATTATCAGAAGGACCGCTATCCCCACGAGTTTTCCGGCGGCCAGCGCCAGCGCATCTGCATTGCCCGGGCCATTGCCCTGAACCCCGATTTTATCGTCTGCGACGAGCCGGTGTCGGCGCTGGATGTGAGCATCCAGGCGCAGATCATCAACCTTTTGGAGGATCTGCAGAAGGAATTCAACCTGACCTACCTCTTCATCAGCCACGATCTGTCCGTGGTGCAGCATATTTCCGACACGGTGGGCGTGATGTATCTGGGCAATATGGTGGAATACGCCAGCAAGGAAGACATCTTTGCCAACCCCCTGCATCCCTACACCCAGGCGCTCTTCAGCGCCATTCCGGTGCCGGATCCCACGGTGAAGATGAACCGCATCATCCTGGAAGGCAGCATTCCTTCTCCCGCCAATCCGCCTTCCGGCTGCAAATTCCACACCCGCTGCCGGATGTGCAAGGGCGTGTGCAGTCAAAAGGCGCCCAGAACCATGGATATGGGCAACGGTCATACCGTGGCCTGCCATATCTACGATCCGGAGAGCGGCTATGACCAGGAAGAAAAAGCCTGATCTGCCGGAAGGGGACGATGGCCGCACCATCGCCAACATGAATGTGGAGGGCATGCCCTGGTATGTGCCGGGGAAAGAGGATGGGCCCGACGCTCCGGGAGAAAACGCGCAGGAGCGCCCGAAGCAGCCCATCACCCCGGAGGAATCCCGGTATTACACCTGGGGCGCCCTGAAAGCCGCCCTGATCGTGGTGGGCGTGATGTGCGCCGGCATGGTGCTGTTCGT
>CAZQAM010000088.1:827-6797 GCA_964591355.1 uncultured Oscillospiraceae bacterium | reverse complement strand
CAAAAGTCAATGACCCGCCTGGAAACCTCCATGGTTTCCTGGATATTCCTTACCGTAATATCCAGCCGCTCCTCCTTGGAAACGCCGAAGCGCTCCGGCAGCGCAAGCAGATCCTCCAGGCTCCTGGGGAACCGCTTCCGGGAAAGCCACGCGCCCGCCACAATCACGGCAGAGCAAATGAACCCATTCAGGATATTGGCGATATACAGGCCGTTCATGCCCATACGCGGAATCAGCACCAGGCTGCACGCCACCACGCCCAGGGCCCCCTCCACAATAGGCAGGACGATGGAAATCGTCCGCTTCTGGGCCACCTGGGCATAACAGGCATAGCTCAAGGTGGCCACCGCCAAAGGCATGCACAGCGGAAGCAGCCGGAAGCCCATCACCGTCATGGAATAAACCGGATCGGCGGCATCCTGATAGAACAATCGCGTCAGGGGCTCCGCTGAAAGGATCAAAAGCGCCACAATGCCGAACATGATCAGCATCCCCCAAGTGAGCACGATGCGCACGGTATCCGTCAGGGTCCTGCGGTCTTCCTCCCCCATGCTGATGCTGAAAAGCATCCTTGCAACGGCCATGATTCCAAAGGGATACGACCAGACAACGGCCAGCAGGGAATTGGACGCCGAGAACGCGGAGAGCCCCACGCTTCCCACATATTTCAGGATCAGGAAATTCACGATGATGCAGCGGAAGGTTTCCACAAACCGGGAAAGCGCGCCGGGATAGCCCAGCCTGACCATTTCCAGGGCGTCCTTCCACCGGCAGGCTTTGAGGGAGAGCTTCCATTCTGATCTTCCGGCCAGATAATAGTACGCAAGAATACCTAAAAAGACCCACATCGACAGGGAAGAAGACAGCCCAAGCCCGAAGGTGCCCATCCGGAAAACAACGACAAACAGATGATTCATTGCGGCATTGACCACAAAGCAGGCGATGCTGGCGGCCATGGTGCGTCCCGTCTGGTTTTCCAGGGAGAGGAAGGCGAACAGCTGCTGCCCCAGCAGCAGCGCCGGAATGCCGATAGCCTGCCCAAAAATATACTGGTTGAGCTGCCGCAGCACCGCATCTTCCGATACCAGCACCCGGGTCACATCCGCAGCGGCGCCCAGCGCCAGCAGCAGCGCCGTCAGCAGGGACAGGCCCAGGGAAACAATCAGATTCACGGAGAACACGCTTTGGATGCGACGGCTGTCCTGGGACAGATACCTGCCGTACAGCATCTGGGAGCCGCTCACCAGCATCATGCTGGCCGCGTAAAGAAAATGGTTCAGCGGCCCGTAGAGGCCGATGGCGCTCATGGCCAGCTTTCCGATGGCGTTGCTGGCATACAGGCCGTCAACAATCCCGTTGAGCGCGTTGATGGCGATCAAAAGAATCTGATAAGGAAGCAGGCGAAAGAAAACGCCCGACTGCAGCCTGCGATCCGACAGCAGTTTTCCCGGGGCGCCCTGCGCGGTCTCCGCCGTCTCTGCCTCCGCCCGGTTCAAGAATCTCATTTTTCAGCCTTCCCCCAGTCCGCATCCCGCATGATCCGGCAAATCCGCCGCGCTTCCGTGCGGGCATCCCTTGTTTTCCCGCCGTCCTCTTACAGACAGGGGATCATATCAGCCAGCCGGCCGAAAGTCAGATCCGGCCTGATGGAGGAGGCCGCCGCCATCTCTTTCGTGGTTTCCCCGCTCATGACCAGGATGGCGGTGATGCCGAAATTGACCCCGGTGGCGATATCGGTGTACAGCCTGTCCCCCACCATGGCCATTTCTTCCTTCCTGAGCCCCGTCAGGCGCAGCGTCTCCTGCACGATGCCTTCATAGGGTTTTCCGATGATCAGGTCCGGCTCCCGGCCGGTGCTGGCCTTGATATAGGCGATGGTGGCCCCGATATCCGGGATAAAGCCTTCTTCGGTGGGGCAGTTGAAATCGGGATGGGTGGCGATATAAGGAAGGCCGCTGCGCACATGATCGCACACGGCGGTCATTTTTTTGTAGTCCAGCTCCGTATCAAAAGCGATGAGCACGTAATCCGGCGTCTTTTCGTCGATTTCCACGCCCAGGGAGCGCATTTCCTCCGTTTCGATCCGATTGGCCAGCAGATAGGCTTTTTTGCCGGGGTACGCGTTCGTCACGTACCGGGCCGCGGCCTGGCCGCTGGTCAATACGTTCCTGAACGCCTCCGGCACACCCATCCGGGCCAGCTTTTCCCGGTAATAAGACGCCGATTTGGAGGAATTGTTGGTCAGGAACAGGCATTGCCTTCCCGTGCGCCGCAGAGCCTCCAGGAAATCCAGGGAGCCGTCGATGAGCCGGTTTCCCAGATAAAATGTGCCGTCCATATCCAGCAGGAAGCAGCGGATCCCCGCAAGCTTTTCTCTGATCTCCATCAGTTTTCTCCTCCCATCAGTCCCACGATAAAGCGGATGGCGTCTCCGTCTTTTCTGCCGACGCCCGCCAGCTCTCTTTCAATATAAATCCGGCACAGCGCGCCGTTTTCCATCCCCGGCATCAGCGCGGCGGGCAGTTTCCCGCCGTTGCGGCCGGTTTTCCGGAACGCTTCCGGCACTGCCAGGGCGGGCAGCGGCAGAAGCGGCGCATCCAAAGGCAAAAGAAGGGACGCCAGGCTGCCCGCTTCCGCCGCGGACAGCGCTTCCTCTATGGTCACCGCGTTCTCAATGCCAAAGGATCCGTGCCGGGTGCGCAGCAGAAACCGCATATGGGCCGGAGCCGCCAATGCCTGCCCGATATCGTGGCACAGGGTGCGGATGTAGGTGCCGCTGCCGCAGTCGATGTACAGCATATAGCCGTCCGTCCCCGTTTTCTCTCCCACTTCCAGCGATCGAATCAGCGTTTCCCGGGCCGCCGTTTCCACCGTTTTTCCCTGCCGGGCCAGCCGGTAGAGGGGCACCCCGTCCCTTTTCAGGGCCGAATAGGCCGGAGGGCGCTGCAGGATCACGCCCCGGAAAGCGGGCAGCACACGTTCGATTTCCTCCCTGGCCGGCACCCGCACAGGCCCCTCCGTCATCGTTCCCTGGGCGTCCTGGGTGTCGGTGGCCCCGGCAAAAGCGATCTCCGCCACATAGCTTTTCGTCTGATCCGGAAAGCAATTCAGCAGCCTCGTGGCCCGGCCGATCATGATGGGCAGCACCCCCGCCGCTTCCGGATCCAGGGTACCGGCATGGCCGGTTCTTTCCCCGGTGAGCCGCTTGATGACGGCCACCGCCGCCCCGGAGGACATGCCCGGGGGCTTGAGCAGATTCAGAAAGCCGTTCATGCTTCCTCCCCGATCTGCCGGAGCATTTCCTTTTCCAGGGCTGCGCAGATCACGTCTGGATCGCCCTTGAGGCGGAAGCCGGAAGCCAGCACATGGCCGCCGCCGCCGAATTGCCGGGCGATCGCCGATACATCCCGGGGCGCCACGGCCCGCAGGCTGATTTTCGCGCCGTCTCCTTCCCCGCAGTCGGCCAGGTAGGCCATTTCCACCCCGGGCAGGTTCAGCGCGTAATTCACGATCCGATCGCAGTGCTCGCTTTTCGCTCCCGCCGCGGCGTAATCTTCCGGCGTCACGCGCATGCAGGCGCACCTGCCGCCGCCAAAGCGGCGCAGGCTGATCAGCGCCCTTCCCAGCAGCTTCACGTGGGCGTCTTCCCGCACCAGGTGGATCAGCCGGGCATCCTCCGCCAGCGGCAGGCCTGCTTCCATCAATTCCGCCGTGATCCTGAAGGCCTCCGAGGAAGTGTTCCGGAAGCAGAAATTGCCGCTGTCGGTGCTGATGGCGCAATAGAGGCACCGGGCGATTTCCTGCGTCACGGGGATGCGCAGGGCCTGCATCAGCCGCCAGACAAGGCATCCCGCCGCGGTCGCTTCGCCGTCCACGGCATTCCAATGGGCATACAAGGGATTGGTGGGGTGGTGATCGATCTGCACCGTCACCGGGCAGGCCGCAAAATACGGATAGCAAGCGCCCACCCGGCCCGGATCGGCGCAGTCCACGGCAAAGCCGATATCGAAGCGCTTTCCCTCCAGCGTATCCGGCAGCACAAACCGGTCCGCTCCCGGCAGGAACCGGTAGCAGCCCGGTACGGGATCCGCGCAGCTCACCGTCACCCGCCTGCCCAGGCTTTCCAGCGCCAGCGCCAGTGCCAGGGCGGAGCCGATGGCGTCCCCGTCCGGGAAAATATGCGTACACAGCAAGATGCTGTTCGCACTGTGCAGCGCGGACAGCATTTCAGGGCAGAACGCATCATTCTGCGTCATCCTGTGATTCCTCCTTGGGTGCGATCTCCTTGAGCACCTGGGAAATATGCACGCCATAGGCGATGTTCCGGTCCCTTTCAAAGAGGATTTCCGGAGTATAGCGCAGATCCACCCGCGCCCCCAATTCATGCCGGATGAAGCCCGCCGCTTTTTTCAGCGCCTTCACCATTTCATCGGCCTTCTCATCCTCCAGGATGCTGATATACACCTTGGCATACCGCAAATCCCTGGTCACATCGGCCCGGGTCACCGCGTAGGTGCCGCCGATCCGGGGATCGTTCATCTCCCGGATGATGGCGTCCACGGCATGGCGCACCTCTTCCGATATCCTGTCGATCCGAAAACTGCTCATGCTTGTCCTTCCTTGAAAAGAGAGGCGCGGGAGGGCCTTTTCAGTTCCGAAAGGAAAGGTCCTCCCGCCGTCCTGTTATCGTTCGATCTGCTCCATGACGAAGCATTCCACAACGTCGCCTTCCTTGACGTCGTTGTAATTTTCCAGGCCGATGCCGCACTCATAGCCACCCGCCACTTCGCGCACGTCATCCTTGAAGCGGCGCAGGGAGGACAGTTTGCCCTCGAACACCACCACGTTGTCACGAAGCAGCCGCACGCTGGCGTTGCGCTGCACCTTGCCGTCGGTGACATAGCAGCCCGCGATGGTGCCGGCGCCGGTGATCTTGAAGGTGGAGCGCACCTGGGCGTGGCCCAGCAAATTCTCCTTGTATTCCGGCTCCAGCATGCCCTTCATGGCCTTTTCCACGTCTTCGATGGCCTGATAGATGATGCGGTACAGCCGGATATCGACGCCTTCCTTTTCCGCGGCGTCCCGGGCCGTAGCGTCGGGGCGGATATTGAAGCCGATGATGATGGCGTTGAAGGCGGAAGCCAGGTTCACGTCGTCCTGGGTCACGGCGCCCACGGCGGAATGCAGCACCCGCACCTTCACTTCGTCGTTGCTCAGCTTTTCCAGGGCCTGCTTCACCGCTTCCACGCTGCCCTGCACGTCGGCCTTGATGATGATATTCAGGTTCTGCACCTTGCCTTCGGCAATGCCGGCGAACAGATTATCCAGCGACACCTTGGCGCTGCTGGCCCGGGAAGCCTTCAGTTTGTCCCGGCGCTCCTGGGCAACCAGGCGGCTCAGGTGATCGTCCGCCACGGCGAACATTTCGTCGCCGGCGGAGGGCACTTCACTGAAACCGGAAACTTCCACCGGCGTGGAAGGCCCGGCGCTCTGCACTCTCTCGCCCCGGTCGTTGACCATGGCGCGGACACGGCCGGAAGCCATGCCGGCCACGATATTGTCGCCCACTTTCAGGGTGCCGTTCTGCAGAAGCACAGTGGCCAGAGGGCCCTTGGCCTTGTCCAGCTTGGCTTCGATGATGACGCCCTTGGCCATGCGGTTGGGGTTGGCCTTGAGCTGCAGCACATCGGCCTGCAGAAGGATCATTTCCAGCAGGTCGTCCACGCCCTGGCCGGTAACGGCGCTGACGGGCACCATGATGGTGTCGCCGCCCCAATCCTCGGGCACCATATCGTACTTGGTCAGATCCTGCATGATGCGGTCGGGGTTGGCGCCTTCCTTGTCCATCTTGTTGATGGCCACCACGATGGGCACCTCGGCCGCCTTGGCATGGTTGATGGCCTCGACGGTCTGCGGCATTACGCCGTCGTCGGCAGCCACCACCAATACGGCAATGTCCGTGGCCTGGGC
>CAZQAM010000088.1:0-817 GCA_964591355.1 uncultured Oscillospiraceae bacterium | reverse complement strand
ACCCTACACTCTTTCCCTACACGACGCTCTTCCGATCTCCGGGGGTATCCAGGAAGGTGATCTGACGGCCGTTCAGTTTCACGGTATACGCGCCGATATGCTGGGTGATGCCGCCGGCCTCGGTAGAGGTGACGTGGGCCTTGCGGATATAGTCCAGCAGGGAGGTTTTGCCGTGGTCCACGTGGCCCATGATGGTGATGACCGGGGGCCGGGGCTGCAGGTCCTCCTCTTCGTCGGCCACGTCGATTTCGCTCAGGGCGTCCTCGGCGGTCTTGTCCAGCTTCATTTCCAGTTCCACATCGAATTCGGAGCAGACCAGGGAGGCGGTATCGAAATCAAGCTCGCTGTTGATATTGCTCATGATGCCCAGCATCAGCAGCTTTTTGAGGATTTCGCCGGCGGGCTTGCCGATGCGCTCGGTGAGATCCTTGACGGTGATGGTCTCCGCCGTCATATACGCCTTTTCGATCTTGATGGGGGCCATCATCTGCTGCGCGGAGGGCTGCTTCGCCTTCTGACGGGCGCGCTTGCCGCCGCGGACGGTCTCGTCATCATAGCCGGCATTCAGGCTTTCCTTCACCAGCTGCTTGCGGTTCTTGGCCACATGCTCCGGATCGTGCTGGCGCTGGTACTGCTTCTTGTTGGGATCGTAATTGCTGACCCGCTCCTTCTCCACCACCGGCGTCAGTTCAGGCCCGCGGCTGCGGCCGCCCATGGGCCGGTTGCCGCCCTGGGGACGGGCAGCGCCGGGGCCGGCGGGCCGCTGACCCTGGCCCGCTGCGGGGGCGGGACGTGCGCCATAGGCGCCCTGGGGACG
>CAZQAM010000087.1:0-6817 GCA_964591355.1 uncultured Oscillospiraceae bacterium | reverse complement strand
ATCCTACACTCTTTCCCTACACGACGCTCTTCCGATCTTTTCCCCGCGGCACGTCGGCGGTGATGACGATATTGTCCTTGTCCGTGATCCGCAGGGTTTCCCATTTTTCTCCTGCGCCCTTGTTTCCGCTGCCCGCATACTGGATGTAGGCCCCCAGCGCTGTGATCTCAAAGCCGCCTGTCTGATTCTCACCCTGATAAGGCGTGCCGCCCTGATACAGGGTGCCGGATGTGCCGGGCCGGGGCGTAGGCGTGGTGCGCGCCCGGGATTTGGGCTTGTCTTTTTGCAGGAATTCCCACTTCACAAAGCCGGATACGCCCTTGTAGGTCACATACGCCGCCTTTTCGGTGGATTTGCCGCTGTCGGGCTCCAGAGCGGTGCCGAAAGGGATATTGCCGATGACTTTGTTGGTGTTTTCATCCCGCAGGTTCAGCGTTTTTCCGTTTTTGGTGTATACATACCAGGTTTCCGCCTGGACCGGCAGGGCCGGTATAAGCAGTGTCAGCATCAGCAGCAGCGCCAGAAAACGTTTCATTCTTTCCACTCCCTCTCTTGATCATTCAGCTGTCAGGGCAAGAGGCCGTCAGCGGGCAAGCGCTTCCATCTCCATGGCGCGGGTGCGCACCATGAAGGCCAGCACTTCCTCCGCCGTCCCTTCCTCCTGGGGATAGAGCGCCAGCAGCAGTGCCTGCCGGGCCTGTACCCACTGATGGAACTGGTTCAGATCGTCCGCCAAAACCGTTTTCCCTTCCAAAGTCAGGGAGGGGTACAGCCGGTTGGCCTCATCCATCAGGGCGGACTGCCAAAGCCGGCGGGCCTGCCGGAACGCTTTTGCGTATTCCTCCGGCGCGGCGGCGCGCAGCTGCGCCCCCAGGGCGCCGGGGATGGACAGATGATCCCGGCATACGGTTTCTTCCGTCCTGTACCCTCCGGCGGCAGGCGCAATCGCCGCAGCGCAGCGCAGCGCCGGGCTGCCTTTCAGGGGCAGAGAAGGGATGCCTGTATGCAGGAGGCTGTCCAGGCGTTTTTCCGGCGCGGTATGCAGGGCATAGCACAGATCCAGGCAGCGCTCCCGCAGCTGCCGGAGGACCGCGTCTGCCGCCTGGGTTTCCTCCAGGACGATAGCCAGCAGCGCTTCATGGCGATCCAGCTGATCCAAGAACACCGTGCGCTCCGCATCGATGAGAGCGGCATCCCCGGGATACTTTGCCGCCAGCGCGTCATAGGCTTCGTTCACTGCCTGTATCCACAGTGTTTTGGCTTCCGGGAAGGGAAGAGTGTGAGCGGCGTTGTCCACGCTTTGATGCTTTTCACAGAGAATCAATTCATAGTGCGTTTCGCTGTCGCTGTACCCCATCAATACCCGGCGGCAGAAATCTTCCTCCCCGGGTTGCGGTATGCCTTCCCCGGGCCGCGGCGTAATGTCCGGCGCAGGGGTGATGTCCGTGCCGACCGTGATGGGCGGGATCAGCGGCGCTTCCGTGACGGGGGGCGTTACCGGCGGCGGATCAGTCACCTGCCGCTTCGTTGGAATGGTGGGCACCGTGACCGGGGGCGCCCAGACCGTATAGCCTGTTATATCTTCCTCGTCCTCCGAGAAGCGCAGCAGCACGCCTGCGTATGCTTCGTTGGTAACGCTGCCGGCGTCCGCGTCGGCCTTGGACACGGTGTGGGCGCAGGTGAAATTGCGGGTCTCATCCGGTTTCAGGGTCACCGCGTCCACCAATTCCGGCGCTTCGGAGCCCCATACGTAATCCCAGATCTCCACTTCCGCATCGACGGAGTGGCCGTTGTGCACCACGATGTCATACTTGATGGTTTCCCCTTCCTGGTACCCCTGGGAGTTTTTGGGCGCGCCGGCGGCCGCCTTTGTGATGCTTACGGCGATGCCCTCGTCTTCCTCGTCTGTGCGGTCCACAGGAGTAATCACCGGGTCGCTCCAGACGGAGTAATCCTCCATCAGTTCTCCGGTTTGGGGATCATTCACCACCACCAGCGCATAGGCCTGGTTTTCCACCTGCAGCATGGAGGCGTCCAGGGCCGTGACCGGGTGGGTAAAGGATACGAACTTGGTCTGTCCGCTTTCCAGATCGACTGCGCCCACCAGCACCGGGCTGTATCCCACCATATCGTCATAGACGGCGATGTTGGTCACGGGGAAGCCGTAGGTATTGGTCAGTTCAATGGTGTAATGGATGGCGTCGTTCAACTGGAACGCGCTCTGGCCGTTGGGGGGCAGATTGTCCTGATGCTTGGCGATCAGAATGGTGCCGCCCATGTCGCTGGGTTCAGGCGGAGAGAGCAGCTGGCTGAACTCATAGGTGGATACATACATCATCGCCCGGACGCCGCTTTCCGAGCTGGCCACGAATTTGAAGCCGAAGAAGCCGGCATCCGCGTCCTGGGGCGTGACGCTGTAATGGAAATCATAGGGCCGGGTCTCTCCGGGATGGATGATGTCCAGGGGTTCGTCGATCAGGGTCTGCAGGAAGGAAAAGCTGCTTTCCCCGCTCCGCTGGACATCCAGTTTGAGGCCCACCAGGTCTTCCTTCCCGATATTCTCGATGACCAGGTGAATATCGACGGGATCGCCCTCCTTGAGCAGGGAGGCGGCGCTGGGCAGGCCGCTGAGGAAAATGCCGCCCGTTTTGTCTTCCAGGATGGGCACGGTGAAAGATACCAGGTTCGATACATCGGGCGCGATTCCGCCGCCGCTGTAACGGCGGGTGTACTGGGCCCAGAAGGTGAATGTGACGGCCCCGGCCTGGGCGTGCTCGTTGACGCAGTGGGCGGACAGGGCGGCCACCGCCATGTCCGGGGTAACGGGGAAGCAGGGGAAGCACTGCAGCCCTTCGCCGGGGGCAGTGATATTGCCGTCGCCGGAAGCGCCCAGGGTCAGCTGCGCCAGGGTCTTGCCGTCGGCGCTCTGGGCGATGCCGTGGATCACCACGTCCTCCACCTCCACATTGCCCAGATTTGTCGCCGTCAGATAGGCATTGAAGGCGTCGTTCAGGGCCAGGGGCGAGCCGCTCTGCATACTGCCCTCCAGGTGCAGGATGGCTGTTTCGCCTTCCTCCGGTACCAGGGGATAGGTGAGGGTCACAAAGGACAGGAAGGGCTCTTCTCCGCCGTCGGCGATGATCGTGCGCTGCACTTCGCCGTTTGCTATTTCATCCTGGGTGGGATGGATCACATACCCGAAATCGCGCGTTTCATCGGGAGCCAGGGTGACCGAGCCGCCCTGGGGCCAATCTTTCAGGGCGTCCCCGGCGGGCACATTGCCGTTTCCATCCTGAGCAGCGACGATCACAGGGATCGGTTCATTCCAATGGTTGGTCAGCGACAGATCCACGGTGATGCTTTGATCGGGGCCGCCGCTGCGGTGATAGCCGTCCACGGCGAGATGCAGCGCGCCTTCGTTCAGCACCGGGAACACGAAGGAGGCGCTGCCGGTGACGTACGCTTCCGTTTCTTCTACGAATCCGCCTACATTCAGGGTGCGGCGCATGACGCCGTCCATCCGGTCGGCGCTGGATTCCGTCATGACGTAATAGAATGTGAAGGACTCTCCCGGCTGGAAATCATCCGGATCGACGCTGCCGCCCCAGCCGTCCAAGGTGTCGGACCCGGCTTCCGCCCCGGAGCCGTCCCGGGATTCCGCGTACAGGGACAGGGGCAGATCGCCGGTATTTTCCACCCGGACAGAGGCGATATACCGGGGAGCTCCCTGCTCTTCATCCCAGCCTGTGATCACTTCTCCCGCCGTCACGGTGAGGCCGGGCCAGCCGGTTTCCAGGTGCCAATTGCCGTCCCGGAGGGCAAAGCTCAGCGTGCCTTTTTTCTCCAGGGCCCCATCCAGGGCCGTGGCGGTGACGGTGCGGGTCAGCAAACCTGCCGCCGTTTCCTCCTCCGTGGGGAAGATGGCGTAATCCAGGATCAGAGAGCCGTGAGCGGGGAGCGCGGCATGCTGCAGCGCTTTGCCATCCAGCAGATCCTCCGGATGATCGGAGGAAACTGTTACGTCTAATTCCTCGTCCGAATTGTTGTTCACGTTGACCTGGGCGTAAAAGCCGTCAGGCAAAGGATGCATGGGCGTCTGAATGGCTTCGCCGGTATGCCCGCTGACGTCGCCGGGGTAATAGCCGGGTTCGGACGAGCCCTGCACCTCCTCCACCGTCTGCCAGGCCCCCCCCGGGTCATAAGGATAGATGTGGTATTCTCCCGGATCGAAGGTCACGTCCACGGACAGGCCGTCCTCCTCGTCCGGCTCCATGCGGATCAGGCCGTGCCAGTCACAGTTGCTGTTCCAGTCATAGGTCACGCTGTGGCACCAGGCGTGGAAATCCAGGATATATGTGCCCTTCAGGGCCTCCTCCTGATCTACGCCAAAGAAATACCGATGCTTGAGCGTATAGCTTTCGCCCGGCATCAGGGTGATATCCGGCATGTCGATGACCATCGGCGAATCGCCGATATCGCCGTTTTCCGCCACGGGATACCATTCAAAGCGGATGCCTTCGATGGTGTCTTCCGGGTTCACGTTTTCCACAGTCAGATCGATCCATACCTTTTCCCCGGGATGATAGACGCGATCCTCAAAGGAGCCGGTGAGGATGGGGAACACGTAGGTATTCTTGGGATCGGCGACCTGATCCCACACGGGGATCACCTGCTGCCACAGGTTGCTTTCTCCCCGGGCGGGGCCTTCCGCGGGGTGCGCATAATTGTACTCCGCCCAGAAAACAAAGCGCAGCAGGGGCTCTTCGTCTTCCAATGCGGCCATCTCATCCTCCGCGCCGATGGGAGCGGTCAGCGCAAAGGAAGCGCTTTCCTCCGGCTGCAGCAGGGCTGCGCCGTTTTCGGGCGTCAAGGCAAAGGTCCGCAGCGTTTTGCCGCTGCCGGTCATCAATACGCCCCTGACCACCGGATCGGTGACGGGCAGATCGCCGATGTTCCGCAGCGTCAGGCTGACAGGCAGGTCAGCCGCTTCCGGCGTGTTCAGATGCGCGGGCCCCTCCAGGATGCCGTCCAGGTGGGCGAGAGCCGCTTGAGGCGTCCGGATATTGGTCCCGATGCAGACGGTGGCTGCATGCCCCTGCGTATCCTGCACGGTGATATACCGGCTGACCCAGGGATACAATTTGCCGTTCTTTGCCTGTTCCACCTCTTCGGCTGTGGGCTGGAAATAGTAGCTGAAGGTATGGCTTTGCCCATGGCCCAGCACCAGCCCCTCGGCGGGCCAGCCGATAAAGCCCTCCTGGTCGGTCAGGGGGCCGACGTCACGTTCCGCCGAAGCAGCAATCAGGCTCCAGCCGGTCGCCTGATTGGTCACCGTCAGATCGAAGGTGAGCACTTCGTTTTCGCCCTGACCCGCCCGGTGCAGATTGTCCACCGTGAGCAGCAATCCGTTTTCCGCCGGAAGGGGGATATAAATGGGCGCGATGGAATTGGCCCGCTGCCCCGTTTCCTCCGACCAGCCCCCGGCATATACCAGGCGGCTGACAATGCGCTTTTCTCCATCGTAATAGAGGGGAGACGTGCACGCCACATACTGGAACGCTATCGTTTCTCCCGGCTGGAGGATATTATCAGCCGTCGGATCATAGCCGATGTAATAATCGGTGATCACTTCATCGCCGCTGCCGTTGTCATAGGTGGCATCCAGAGCAAAATGCAGCGGGATCTCCCCGGTATTCTGCAGCGCCATTTCCACGGTATAAACATCCGTGTAGCCACCCTCCGGCTCGACGCGGGTGACCTTGCCGCTGGTCAAATGCAGCCCCGCTTCCCCCTGATAGGGGATGGCTTCCTGCTCTGTTTCCCCGCAACGGGCGCAGGCACGCTGCCGGATGCCCAGGGTGTCCGGCCCGGCGGGGGTGATGATCTGCCACGCGCCAAAGTCATGCCCCAGGGCCGGGATCTTTTTGGTTTCTTTTTTCTTGCACAGGGTGCAGGTATGGGTCTGAGATCCTTCCTTCAGGCAGGTGGCCTCCTGCCGGATGACCCAGTCGCCCCACACGTGGGCGTTGGGTTTGGGCTTGATGGTTTTGGTTTCCGTTTTGCCGCACACCGTGCAGGTGTGTTTCCGGCTGCCGGGATTCTTGCAGTTGGCCGGCTTGACGATCTCCCATTCGCCCCAGGTGTGATCGGTTTTCTTGATTTTCCCGGTCTGCTTATAGCCGCAGACGGAGCATACCCGGTACCGGGAGCCTTCGGCCTTGCAGGTGGCTTTTTTGGTCACCGTCCACTTGCCATAGCTGTGGCTCGTTTTGGGAATGGCTTCCGTCTCTTTATGGCCGCAGACAGAGCACACCCGGTACCGGGAGCCTTCGGCCTTGCAGGTGGCTTTTTTTGCCACGGTCCAATTGCCGTAGCTGTGGCTCGTTTGGGGGATAGTTTCCGTTTCTTTCTCTCCGCACCGCTCGCATACGTGCACCCGCTGGCCCGTTTGGGTACAGGTGGCCTGTTTGGTGATCTTCCATCCGCCCCATTGATGGGAGGTGAAGGCGGCCGTCGGCGTGAAGCAGACGGGCTCCGGGGCAGCCAGCGCTTCCACGGGCAGCATGCCCAGGAGCAGCGACAGTGCCAGCAGACAGACGATCCATTTCCTGCAAGTCATACCGGTTCCTCCTTTTCATGTGGATCAACGAAGATACGCTGAATATATGAATTTTCTCTATGCTACATTATACCGGCTTTTACCTTGGATTCCCCCCTCAAAAATGTCAGTGTTGAACAAAAAGCAGCTTCATTTTCTCTGAAGCTGCTCCAATGACCGGCTTTCCTAGATCGGAAGAGCACACGTCTGAACTCCAGT
>CAZQAM010000086.1:0-6821 GCA_964591355.1 uncultured Oscillospiraceae bacterium | reverse complement strand
CGGCGGGGTATTATGATATCATTCTGATGGATATTCAAATGCCGCAGATGGACGGCTACGAAGCCGCGAGACAGATCCGCGCGCTGCAAGACCCCGGAAAGGCCGCCATTCCCATCGTCGCCGTCACGGCAAACGCCTTTGAGGAGGACCGCAGAACGGCGCTGGAGGCGGGCATGAACGGCCATCTTGCCAAGCCCTATGACATTGCCAAAATCATGCGGACGCTGAGCGATATTTTATTGAAGGATAACGGATGACGGGCGCGGAGGAGGCAGGGAAGCATGTTCGGAAAGCATTTTGAACTGAATGAGAAAACGATCCCCGTTGTGGAAGAGATCGGGCGGCACATGCCGGGCGGGTTCCTGATTTATAAGGCGGCGCCGCCGGAAGAGCTCCTCTACGCCAACCACACCGTGTTTGACATTTTTGGCTGCGACGGTCTGGAAGATTTCAAACAGCTTACCGGTTTTACTTTCCGGGGATTCGTGCATCCGGAGGATTACGCCGCCGTAACGGAAGCCATTGATGCGCAGATCCAGCAGGGCGATATGGATTATGTGGAATACCGCATTATCCGCAAGGACGGCTCGGTGCGCTGGGTGGATGATTACGGGCATTATACGGAATCGGAAACCTATGGCGGGATTTATTATGTTTTCATTTCCGATATTACTGAAAAGCGGGAGAAGATGGCGGAAAATTCCGCCGTTCGGGACGCCGTGATCAGCACCCTCACCAACGTATACAACACCGTGTGGCTCATCAACGACGTGGAGACTGAAAGCTGCTCCCTGTACCACGGCGATACCGGAGACGGCAGCATCCACGCCGAAGCGATCCGGAACGCGCTGAGCAACGCGCGCTATACAGATACAAAAACGCAGTATGTGAATACGATGGTGGCCCCGGAAGACCGGGCCCGGATGCAGGAGCAGATTTCGCTTCCCTACATTCTTCGGCAGCTTTCCGACAAAGAGCAGTTTTCCGTCACTTTTCTCCGCGCCCTCAGGGACGGCCCCCGGTATTACCGCATCGACTTTGGCAAGGTGGCCATGCCCTATGGCAGAATGGGCGTCATGATGGGGTTCAAGGACGTGGACGACGAGGTGCGCAAGGATCAGGAGCTGAAGGAGGCGCGCCTGAACGCCAGAAGGGTCAATGAAGAAAACCAGCGCCTGGTGGAGGAGGTCCAGTCCGCGGCCAAGCTGGCCGACCTCATGGCCTCCGTGGCTTCCCTGCTTTCCAATATGCCGGCCATGAGCTTTTCCAAGGACGCGGAGACCGGGGTGTATCTTGCGTGCAACCAGCCTTATGCCGAATACGCCGACAAGGCTTCTCCCGAAGGCGTCGTGGGGCTGACCGATTTTGATATTTTCGATCCCGTTACGGCGGCCCACTTCGTGGAGGACGACAAAAAAGCGCTGGAAATGGACAGGCCCCATGTCTTTTTTGAGGATGTGCCGGACGCGGCGGGCACCACGATCCGCAACCTGCAGACGACGAAACTGAAGTTCAGGGACGCCGCGGGCCGCCTGTGCGTACTGGGCATGTGCGTGGACGTAACGGAGATCGCCCGCATGAAATCCGCCGAGGCCAAGCAGCAGGAGATGGAGAAGCGCATTGCCCTGCAGGATAAACTGCTGGAGGAGCAGAAACAGCGGGAGAGGCAGAACAGCATGATCGTCGCCCTGTCCTCCGACTATCAGAGCGTCTATTATGTGAACCTGGACGAGGACGAGGCGGTATGCTATCTGGCGGACAGGCGGTTTGAGGAGGCGCCGGAGACAGGCGCGCATTTTCCTTATTTGCGGGATTTCACCGCCTTTGGCAACAATCATGTGGCGGAAAGCTACCGGGAAGGCTATATGCAGTTCATCCAGCCGGAGAATATCCGCAGGGAGCTTTTGAAGCATCCGGTCATCTCTTACCGTTTTCTGGAATTGCGGGACGGCAGGGAATCCTATTCCATGCTGCGGATGGCGGGGGTCCGGCATCTGGAGGACCGGGCGGATCATCTGGTGCACGCCATCGGCATGGGCTTTACGGATATCGATGAGGAAATGCGCAGCGCCATGGCCCAGCAGCAGGCCCTCAGCGATGCGCTGGCCACGGCGGAGCAGGCCAATAAAGCCAAGACCGCGTTCCTTTCCAACATGAGCCATGAGATCAGAACCCCCATGAACGCCATCATCGGCCTGGACAGCCTGGCGCTGAGGAATCCTTCTCTTCAGGAAGAGACCCGGGAGTATCTGGAGAAAATCGGGGAAAGCGCCCGGCATCTGCTGGGCCTGATCAATGATATCCTGGACATGAGCCGCATTGAATCCGGCCGTATGGTGCTGCGGAAAGAGGAGTTTTCCTTCCGGGGCATGCTGGAGCAGATCAATACCATGGTCATGTCCCAGTGCAGGGAAAAAGGCCTGAAATACGAGTGCTCGGTGGTCGGCGGCGTCAGCGACTATTATATCGGCGACGATATGAAGCTCAAGCAGGTGCTGATCAATATTCTGTCCAACGCCATCAAATTCACGGAGGCTCCCGGCAGCGTCACGCTTTCTGTGGAAAGGACCGCCATGTTTGAAGATCAGTCCACGCTGAAATTCACGGTAAAGGATACCGGCATCGGCATGGATCCTTCCTTTATCCCCAAGATCTTTGATTCCTTCACCCAGGAGAACAGCAGCCGCAGCAGCAAGTACGGCAGCACCGGCCTGGGCATGGCCATCACCAAGAACATCGTGACCTTAATGAACGGCACCATCAGCGTGGAGTCTGAAAAAGGGGTCGGCTCCGAATTCACGGTGGTCCTTACCCTGAAAAACAGCAACCACCAGGGGCCTGCCACCAGCTACATCAAGCCCGGGGATATGCGCGTTTTGATCGTGGATGACGAGGAAATCGCCGCCGAGCACGCAAGGGTCATCCTGGACGAAGTGGGCATCAAGTCGGACACCTGTTACAGCGGGCCGGACGCCCTGAGCATGATCGAGATCGCCCATACGAAGCACAGGCCCTATAACCTGGTGCTGCTGGACTGGAAAATGCCAAAGATGGACGGCCTGGAGGTGACAAAGCAGATCCGCAGGCGCTATGACAAGGAAACCACCGTCATCATCCTGACCTCCTTCAACTGGGACGAAATCATGGACGAAGCCCTTCACATCGGGGTGGACAGCTTCCTGGCCAAGCCCCTGTTCGCTTCGAATGTCATCGATGAATTTGAGCGGATCGCGCGCAAGAACAACATGAGCCTCTTCCAGGAGAAGCGCCGCGCTGATTTGAAGGGCCGCCGCATCCTGCTGGCGGAGGACATCATCATCAATGCCGAGATCATGAAGCAGCTCATCCGGATGAAGGGGGCCGAGATTGACCACGCGGAAAACGGCAGGATCGTATTGGACATGTTCTCAAGGAGCGATGCCGGCTGGTATGACGCGATCCTCATGGACGTGCGCATGCCGGAAATGGACGGGCTGGAGGCTACCGCCGCCATCCGCGCCCTGGACAGAAGCGACGCCCAGACGATCCCCATCATTGCCCTGACGGCCAACGCCTTTGACGAGGACGTTCAGCGCTCGCTGCAGGTGGGCATGAACGCGCATTTATCCAAGCCCGTGGAGCCCGAACACCTGTATCAGACCCTGGAAGAATTGATTTGGGAAGCGGATCAATCCGGAAAAACGGAGGCCTGACGCATGGCGGATCAAAACAGGGCGCTGGACCGGTATCTCTCCCCGACTGACGTGTGGGCCATGGCCTTTGGCTGCATGGTGGGCTGGGGTGTGTTTGCTATGCCTGGGAACACCTTCCTTCCGACCGCGGGCCCGGCCGGCACGCTGATCGCCGTGGGGGTAAGCATGGCCGTCATGCTGATCATCGGCGCCAATTTTTCCTACCTGATGGGCCGGACCTCCATCGTCGGCGGCGTTTATTCTTATACCAAAAACGCGTTTGGGCGCGACCACGCCTTTCTGTGCTCGTGGTTTCTGTGTCTTTCCTATCTGACCATCGTTTTTCTCAACGGCACCGCGCTGTTTTATGTCATTCGCACGCTGTTCAATGACGCGCTGCAAAGCGGATTGCACTATACCATCGCGGGGAATACGATTTATCTGGGGGAAACGGTGGTCTCCGTGCTGGTGCTGGCCGGTGTGGGCATCCTGTTCGTCACAGCCAAGGCTATTTTGCAAAAGCTGCACACGGCGCTTTCCCTCGTGCTGCTGGCGGGGATTGTCATCATGGCGGCTGCCTGCCTGCCCCGGGCCATTTCCAATGGGGCCCTGACTTCGTTCGGGACGCAGGGAATCGGCAGGGGCTACGCCGTATTCAGCATTATTATCCTTGCCCCCTGGGCGTTCGTTGGCTTTGAGGTGACCTCCTTTGACACGGCGCATTTTCAGTTCCCGATGGGGAAATCCTGGCGGCTGATACTCCTGTCCATTCTTACGGCGGCGTTTGCCTACGCGTCCATGGCGCTGATCAGCGTGGCGGCCGTGCCGGATGGATTTGCCTCCTGGCAGGATTATATCGCGGGGCTGGACGGCCTGAGCGGCGTCAGCTCTGTGCCCACCTTCTTTGCCGCCAGGACCATCCTGGGCCCCTTCGGCCTTGCCGTCATGGCGATGACTGCCGCAGCGGCCATTCTGACGGGGATCATCGGCGGATACCGCGCCACCACCCGGGTTCTGTCCACCATGGCGGAGGACCGCATCCTGTCCGAAAAGTTTTCCAGAACCACCTACAGCATCCTGTTCATCATGGTCATTTCCATCCTGATTTCTTTCCTGGGCCTGAACACGCTGAACTGGTTCGTCGATCTGACTTCCTTTGGCGCCATCGTCGCCTTTGGCTACACCTCCGCCGCGGCATGGAAGACGGCCAGAACAGAAGGCAATAAAAAATTCATGGTGACCGGGGCCTTCGGCACCGTGCTCTCTGCCGCTTTTTTGCTGGTGCAATTGATCCCCCGCCTGACGGTCATGGAAGCCATGGGCAGCGCGGCGTTTCTGCTTCTGGCCCTGTGGTGTTTGCTTGGGTTCATCTTTTACTGGCGGACGGTCAACCACAGCACGCTGACGGAATACAGCGGTATGTCCGCCTCCGGCATTGTGCTTTTCTCGCTGCTGATCTATTCCTCCCTGATGTGGCTGGCCAAAATGCTGGTCGGCAAGGACACCGCGGAGGAAATCAAGGCGACGCTGACCTGGGGCGGCGCAATCCTGATGGTCATCATCTTTATCGGGCTGATGATCATGCTGTATGTGCAGAACCTGATCAGAAAAAAGCACGAGGAAAGCGAGCGCGAGAAAATCCGCGCCGTGGAAGGCAGCCTGGCGAAAAGCCAGTTTCTGTTCAATATGTCCCATGATATCCGCACGCCCATGAACGCCATCATCGGCTATACGAACCTTGCCTTAAAGGAGCCCGCTTCGCCTGTGCTCCGCGATTACCTGCAGAAAATCGTTCTTTCCAGCAGGCATTTGCTTTCCCTCATCAATGATATCCTGGAAATGAGCCGCATTGAAAGCGGCACGGCGGAAATGGAATTGTCCCCCATGGATCTTTGCGCCGCTTTCAGCGATATGCGGGATCTCTTTGCAGAACAGATGAAGCAGAAAGCCATGGATTTTTCCGTTCATACTTCGCAGGTCCAGAACCGCTACGTCTGGTGCGATAAAAACAGCCTGACCCGTGTGCTGCTGAACCTGATCAGCAACGCCTACAAGTTTACGCCTGAAGGCGGCAGCATCAGCGTGTCCCTGTGGGAAGCGGGAAACGGGGAAATGGGCTACGGATCCTACGAGATCCGCATCCAGGACAGCGGGATCGGCATGTCCAATGAATTTGTCAAAAAAATGTTCAATGCCTTTGAACGGGAGCGCACCTCCACGGACAGCGGCATCGAGGGCACCGGCCTCGGCCTGGCCATTACCAAGAGCATTGTGGACCGGATGGGCGGCACCATCGAAGTGCTGACGGCGCCCGGCAGCGGGACGGAAATGATCATCCGGATGAAACTCAGGCTGGCGTCGGAAGCGGATGTGCCAAAGCCTCAGCCCTCCGCCGCCGCGGACAGATCGGTGGATTTCACGAACAGGCGGCTCCTGCTGGTTGAGGACAATATGATCAATATGGAAATCGCCTATATGATCCTGACCCAGATGGGCTTTCTGGTGGAGACGGCGGAGAACGGGCGGAAAGCGCTGGACAAAGTGTCTTCTTCCAGCCCCGGGTACTATGACGCGATCCTGATGGATATCCAGATGCCGGTGATGGACGGCTATGCCGCGACGAGGGCGATACGCGCTCTGGAAGATCCGGCGCTGGCGAGCATTCCGATCCTTGCCATGACGGCCAATGCCTTCCAGGAGGATGTGCAGGCGTCCGCGGACGCGGGAATGCAGGGGCACATCGCAAAGCCCATCGACGTCAACGTGCTGACGGACGCACTCAAAAGCGTGCTGAAATAGCGTGCCGCACGGGTGTCCCAGGGTTTGGGCCGAGCCTCTGTTTTCATACGGGAACAGAGGTTTTTCATATGAAAAAACCAGCGCGCGGCGCATCCAGCATCCTTTGCGTTCAGCGCTGCCGCTTTTTTGCGCGGGCAGGCTCCGCGAGGTAAAATCGGGAAACAAAACGGATACAGCATGCATTTTTCATGGCCGGATTTTGCATTTTTTTATAGCCAGATTTTTCCTTGACATTTATCATTGAAATACTTATAATATACAGAAAGAATTTTCACAGAAAATAAGCGGCTGATAACGGCTTTGTTTTTTGCGTTGGATTGGGAGGAAAATAAATGACGGGAGAAGTACAGA
>CAZQAM010000085.1:0-6828 GCA_964591355.1 uncultured Oscillospiraceae bacterium | reverse complement strand
CGAGGCGCTGAAGTAGTACCGGGCTGACCCGCCCATGGCGGAAAACCCCCCCGGCACCCTGACCCCTGGCAGCCCCATCGATTATTTCGGCAGCCTGCAGGATTACGCATCCGTAGTGTACGGCCGGGGCGCGGCGCTGCTCATGGCGCTGGATGAAATGCTGGGAGGCCGGGCGGACGATTTTCTGCGCGCCTACGCAGGCTTTTTCGCCTGGCGGTTTGTCCCCCGGGCGGAATTTGAACAATTCCTGAACGATTACGCGGGGATGGACTGCTCCCCCCTGCTGCTGGATTACCTGGACACGGCGCACTGACGCCGCCTGCAAAAGAAAGGATGTTGAGATGAAGCCTCAGGAATGCTGTGTGCTCATTCCTTCCCTGAGCCCGGATGACCGGCTGCCCGCTTATGTGAATGAACTGCATGAGGCGGGGTTTGCGCTGGTGCTGGTGGTGGATGACGGGTCCGCCCCGGAATACCAGCCTGTTTTCAGCCGCATCGACGCCTGGGAAGGCTGCCATGTGCTGCACCATGATGTGAACCACGGCAAGGGCCAGGCCCTGCGCACCGGCTATGCGTATATCCGGGATCATACCGATCTGACGGGTATTCTCACAGCCGACTCCGACGGACAGCATACCGTGCCCGATACCCTTCGCCTGGCGGAGGAATTGGGCAAAAGGGAGGAACTGCTGCTGGGCAGCCGGGATTTTTCCCGGAACAACAAAAACGTGCCCCCCAAATCCCGTTTCGGCAACCGGATGACCTCCTTTGTTTTCCGTTTGCTTTACGGCCACTGGCTGCCGGATACCCAGACGGGCCTCAGGGCCTTTGACCGGAAGCTGCTGGATTTCATGCTGTCGGTGAAGGGCGACCGGTTCGAGTACGAAATGAATGTATTGATCCAGTGCGCCAATGCCAAAGTGCCCATGCGGGCCATCACCATTGAAACCATCTACATGGAAGAAAACAAGGGCACCCACTTCCATCCGATCCGGGACAGCTGGCGCATCTATAAATTGCTGCTGGGGAATTTCTTCCGGTTCATGTCGGTGTCCATCCTGTGCTGGGCGGTGGATATCCTTTTGTTCACGCTGTTCAAAAGGATCGGCGCGCTTTCCCAGATCGAGCAGGGCTCCCAATGGCTGCGCGTCCTCTCTCGCAGCGCGGAGCCGGTGCTGCTTGCCACGGCCCTGGCCCGGGTGGTATCGGCTACTATGAATTTCCTGCTGAATA
This sequence comes from uncultured Oscillospiraceae bacterium, assembly GCA_964591355.1. Classification (GTDB taxonomy): domain Bacteria; phylum Bacillota; class Clostridia; order Christensenellales; family Aristaeellaceae; genus RUG563. The sequence goes on along the minus strand of CAZQAM010000085.1, from coordinate 5,595 downwards.
AGAACCTGGTCTTCAGCATCAAAAAGGCCCGCGGCGCGGTGTGGAAATACATCGTGCTGTGCGTCGGTGTGATGCTGGTGTCCGGCGTCACGGTCAGCGCCCTGCACGCCCTGACCGGCATCAATTCCACGGCGATCAAGATGGTGGTGGATCTGATCCTGTTCGTGATCAATTACCGCATCCAGAAGGCCTGGGTATTCCCCCAGGAAAAAGCTGTCTGACCGAAAGGAGAAAAATGCGTATGAAACTGCCTGTACGGATCCTGCTGTGCGTGCTGTGCGCCGCGCTGGTGCTGGCCACTCCCTTTGCGGTGTCTTCCCCCAAGCTGCTAGAGGAGGCGCAGTGGGAAATCATCAATCAGATGGACGACGCTGAGGATTCCGGCTTTCTGCGGCGGCTGATCCCTTCCGCCCGTGCGGAGGAGGAACAGGTGCAAGCGGAGGTGGAAAAGCCCCAGTACGAGCTGCCCATCGATTTCAGCGGCGGCTGTCTGCCCAATCCCGCCTGCTACACCGAAAACGGCTATGAGGATGAATCCATCCGCGTTTCCATGGAAAAGCGGGAGGAAAACGGCGTCGTGTGGAATATCGCATGGGTGGAGATCGCCTCGCCTACCCAGCTGCGCACCGGCTTCGCGGGCAAAAAAGTGACCAGCGACAACCAGGGTTATATTTCCATGATGGCCACCCAGAAAAACGCCATCGTGGCGATCAACGGCGTGAACTACGTGAAGGAAAAGGAAAGGCACCGGTTCGAAGTGCGCATGGGGCAGGTCCGCATGCAGAAGGCCAACGGGAAAAGGGATGTCCTCATCATCGATGAAAACGGCGATTTCCATATCCTCCTCAATTCCGAGGGCGCCATGGAATTTGAAAAGAAAACGGGCCACACCATCATCAATTCCTTCATGTTCGGCCCGGCGCTGGTGAAAGACGGGGAAGTGCTCAAAACCCCCGCGGATTATTTCTACAATCCCAAGAGCGATGAGCCCCGCACCGCCCTGGGCCAGCTGGGCCCCCTGAGCTATGTGATGGTGGTGTGCGACGGCCGGGGCAAATCCGGCAGCGACGGCGCCACGCAGCAGGAACTGGCGAACTTCATGGGCAGCCTCAACTGCCAGCAGGCCTACAACTTTGACGGCGGCAACAGCTCCCTCATGGTGTTCCCCCGGCCCGACGTGACCAAGACATCCAAGAAATACAAGGATTACAAGGCCAACATCTTTAACTACAAGCCGGAGGAGCGGGCGCTTTCCGACTACATTTACTTCGCCAGCGCCGTGCCGGAAGAAGAATGGAAGTGACTTTCATGCGTCAAGACGCGCCGACCATGTTTTTCCTGGGCGTCAGGGTGTATTCCTTCGGTTTGTACGCGGCGCTGGGGATGGCGCTGGCCCTGATCACGCTGAGCCTTCTTTCCCGGAAGGCCAAATGGAAAACGGGCACCGCGCCGCTGCTGGGCTTTCTGGCCCTGGTGCTGGGCTTCGTATTCTCCCGGGTGTTTTACTGCCTGCTGGATGAATCCCTGGGCCGGCCCATGCCCCTGTGGGCGGCGGTGCAGCTGGATGTGGGCGGCTACTCCGCCATGGGCGCGCTGCTGGGCGCGTGCCTGGGGGCGGTGGCGGCCGGCTGGATCACAGGGCAGAGCGGGGCCCGGCTGCTGGATTATATCGCTCCTGCGTTTCTGCTGTTCCTGGCCTGCGAAAGGCTGGGGGAGGGATATATAGAGTATTTCGGGGTCAGCCGCGCGCTGTCCGGGGATTTGCTGATCAATTCCTTCCTGGCGGTGGAAATGGAGGACGGCTATTATCTGGCCACTTACCTCATCGAATCCTTTGTGGCGCTGGTGCTGGCGCTGGTGCTGATTAAGGAAATGAATGCCCATCGCCGGGCAGGGGATCTTTTCATCAAATTCATGCTGCTCTTCGGAGCGACCCAGATCATCCTGGAAAGCCTGCGCTATGACAATCACATGACAGTGCACGCCTTTGTGCGGCTGGAGCAGATCCTGGCCATGACGCTGCTGGGCGTTGCGGTGATCCTGCTGGCGGCGCGGAACTGGAACAAGCGGCGGCTGCTTTCCTGGATCGCGCTGATTTCGGTGCCGCTGACGGTGGGCATCGGCGTGGGCATTGAATTCATGATCGACCGGACCGGTGTGAGCCGGTATCTGCTCTACGCCGCGTTCATTCTCCTGGTCAGCGTGCCCGCGTATCTGGGGCTGCGCCTGCGCAGGGAGGAATAAAACGGTGGAAAAGAAGCACATTGACAGGATCAACGAGCTGGCCCGGAAGAAAAAAAGCACGGGGCTGACGGAAGGGGAAATGCAGGAGCATGAGCGTCTCCGCCGGCAGTATATCGATGAATTCAAGCAGAATTTGCTGTCCGCCCTGGATCAGGTGTATATCCAGCAGGAGGACGGCAGCTACCGGAAACTGCAGAAAAAACCGCCGAAAAATTGACGGGAAAAGATTTCCCCCTTGCCGAATGGGCGGCTTTCCTGTATAATACTTTTCGTTGCAACAGCAAAACAGATGGGAGATGTCTTTACAATGAGGAAAAAGAGTTTGCTGGCCCTGCTGCTGGCGCTGACGATGCTGCTGAGCGGCTGCGCGCTGGTGGCGGTGGATCAGGCGGCGGATAACGCCCGGATCATCATCGATGTCAACGGCGAAACCGTGACCAAGCAGTCCGTGAGTAATTCGGTGAATTCCGTGATTTCTCAGAATGAATACATGAACCAGATGTACTCCATGTTCGGCATGTCGGCCAGTTACTCCACCGACAGCGCCACCATTACCCCCCAGGTCATCGAGGCGTATGTGGAGAATCTGGTATCCCTGCAAAAGGCGAAGGCGCTGGGCCTGGATCAGTTCACCGAGGAAGAGCAGGCCAAGATCAAGGAAAACGCCGACAGCGACTGGGCTTCCTACCTGAGCCAGGTCGCCCAGGCGTATTTCCCGGATCAGACGCTGGAAGGCGAGGCGCTGGAAGCGGAAGCCCTCAAGGCCATCGAGCAGCACGGCCTCAGCGGCCGGGACACTTTTGATCAGTCCGCCGCCGACGCTATGCTGCTGGACAAGCTCAAGGAGTACGCCATCAAGGATGTGGCTGTAACCGATGAAGAAGTGACGGCGCTCTACGATGAGAAAGTGGCCGCCGATCAGGAAAAGTACACAGCGGATCCGGTCTCCTACGGCACGGCGGTCAGCAATGGCACTGCGGTGTATTACGCTCCCGCAGGCTACCGCAACGTGAAGCATATCCTGATCCAGCTGACCGACGAGGACAGCGCCGCCGTGGACGAAAAGGAAAAGGCCTCCACTGATGCGAAGACCGCTCTTACCGACGCGCAGGCCGCTCTGGAGAACGCGGAAGAAGGCGCCGATACCGCCGCTCTGCAAACCGCTGTGGACGAAGCGCAGAAGGCCGCCGACGAGGCTGCCGCCGCCCTGGAAGCCGCCACGGACGCTGCCTTTGCCAATATCAAGGGCAAGGCGGATGAAGTGTACGCCCTGGCCACTGCCGAAGGCGCCGACTTTGACGCGCTGGTGAAGGAATACAGCCAGGACAGCGAAAGCGCGCCGGAGTATTACGTGGTAAGCGAAGGCTCCACCGTGTTTGTGGCGCCCTTTGTCACCGGCGCCATGGCTCTCGAAAAGGTGGGCGATATCAGCGAGCCGGTGCGCACCGATTACGGCTATCACATCATTAAGTATTGCGGTGATGTGGCGGAAGGCCCCGTGGCGCTGGAAGGGGTGCGGGAAGCGCTGGCCAGCGAAGCTTTGACGGCCAAGCAGGAAAGCACGTACGCCGACGCCGTGGCCGCCTGGACCGAAGAGGCCGATGTCAAGACCTATCCGGAAAAGATGAAGTGATCCATTTCCCGGCAAAGCAAACGGACGGAGCAAAATCCGTCCGTTTTTTGGCGGTTTTCGCCGGAATTGGGTAGATTGACGCATAGACGGAAAGCTTTGGCTGTGCTATGATAAACAAGATACTGAGCAGGGAGGCATGCATGTGGCGCGCACCGATTCCGACATGACCCAGGGCGTGATCTGGAAGCATCTGCTGCAGTTTTCCCTGCCGATGGCGCTGGGGCTGCTGTTCCAGCAGCTGTACAATACGGTGGATACCGTGGTGGTGGGGCAGTTTGTGGGCAAGGAAGCGCAGGCGGCCGTAGGCTCCACAGGGCCCATCATCAATACCATCGTCGGCTTCTGCGCAGGACTTGCCACCGGCGCTTCGGTGATCATTTCCCAGCGGTACGGCGCTCACGACCAGAAAGGGCTGAGCCGGGCCGTGCACACCACCATTGCCCTCACCTTTATCCTCAGCGCGCTGGCCACAGCGGTGGGCCAGGCGATCATCGATCCCATGCTGCGTTTTATGCAGACTCCGGAAAACGTGATGGATGAATCCCACGCCTATCTGTCCATCTATTTCTTCGGCGTGTCCGGCGTGATCTTTTACAATATGGGCAGCGGCATCCTCCGGGCGGTGGGGGATTCCAGGCGGCCGCTGATGTTCCTGGTTTTTTCCGCCCTGCTCAATACGGGATTGGACCTGGTGTTCGTGCTGGTCCTGGGAATGAAGGTGGACGGCGTGGCTTTGGCCACTGTATTCAGCCAGATCATTTCCGCCCTGCTGATCCTTTTGACTCTGACCCGGGAGCATGGGGCGTACGGCATCCGCTGGCGCAAGCTGGCCATAGACAGGGATTCCCTGAAGGGCATCCTGCGCGTGGGCCTGCCTTCCAGCATCCAGGCGGCCATCACGGCGTTTTCCAACGTGTTTGTTCAATCCTATATCAATTTCTTCGGCGACACCTGCATGGCGGGCTACGGGATCTATGGCAAGGTAGATGCCTTTGTCCTGATCCCGGTGCAGGCCCTCAGCATGTCTTCCACCACGTTCGTGGGGCAGAACTGGGGCGCGCAGCAGGGCCGCCGTGCCCGGGAGGGCGTCGGCACGGCCCTGAAAATGGCCATCCTGTCTATCCTGGTGCTGGGTACCCTGGTGGTGCTGCTGGCCAGGCCGCTGCTGGGCTTTTTCTCGCCGGTGGAGGAAGTGGTGGCCTACGGCCAGCGCTTTATCCTGATCGTGACGCCCTTCTATGTTTTCCTCTGCTTTAATCAGATTTATTCCGGCGCCCTGCGCGGCGTCGGCGACGCCACGGCGCCCACAGTGATCATGCTGGCTTCCTTTGTGGTGTTCCGGCAGATTTACCTGGCCGCCACCAAAGCCCTGGGCGGAGGCTTCCTGGCGGTGGCGCTGGCCTATCCCATGGGCTGGATCCTGTGCTCCACGCTGCTTTTGATCCGCTACCGCGGCAGTGTTCTGCACAGAAGCTGAGGGGGATCCGTCGGGGCCTCCGCAGCCCCAAACCCCGCGCCAGGAGATTTCATCTCCTGGATTTGTGTGCTAATTATAAACTCCTGCGAAATTGCAAAAACATAAGAAAATCAACGTCCAGAAGCCGATCTGCGATATAATAAGTGCAAGAGAAATCAGCGTTTTAAGCGAAAAACCTTGCACTTGCCTTGAATAGTATTACCTGCACAAATGCCATTTTCAGGCAAGTGCAAAATTCGGT
>CAZQAM010000084.1:1033-6875 GCA_964591355.1 uncultured Oscillospiraceae bacterium | reverse complement strand
ACCCTATCCTACACTCTTTCCCTACACGACGCTCTTCCGATCTCCAGCGTTTGCATATTGCCTCCTTTTATCCCTTCACGCCGCCCAGGGCAATCCCCTCCACGAACTGCTTTTGCAGGAACAGGTAGAGAATAAAGGGGAAAATAAAGGTCAGCGTGGCGCCGGCCATCACCATGCCATAATTGGTGGTGGAATTGCTGCTGAGGGTGGACATGGTAACAGGCAGCACCGCCATGTCAGAGCGCGTATTGATGATCAGCGGCCAGAGAAAATTGTTCCAGGCGGCGTTGAAGGTGAACACCGTCAGGGTAATGAGCGCAGGCTGCACCAGCGGCACCACGATGGTGGTGAACCGGCGGATTTCGCCGCAGCCGTCGATCTCCGCCGCCTCCAGCAATTCATTGGGCACCGCCACCATGAATTGGCGCATCAGGAAAATGCCAAACGCGCCTACCATGGGCAGGATCAGCGCGGCGAATGTGTTGGTCAGGTGCGCACGGTTCATCATCATGAACATGGGAATCAGGATCACCTGGCCCGGGATCATCATGGTGGCGATGTAGCCCTGGAAGAGGGTTTCCTTGCCGGGCACGGGCTTTTTTTCAAAGCCGTAGGCCGCCATGGTGGATACCACATCCACCAGCAGGCAGGAGCCCACCACCGTGATCACGCTGTTTTTCAGCGCCAAGCCAAAGTTTCGCTTGGTGATGGCATAGATATAGTTGCTCAGGTCCAGGCGTAAATCGCTGATTTTGATATGCAGGGTCTGGGAATCGGTGAAGGACACGGCGACCATGTATATCAGAGGCAGCACACACAGCGCTGCAAAGAGCGAAACCAGCACCGTGCCGATGATCCTTCCTGCGGTGTTTTTCTGTTTCATTTTGCGTCCCTCTCTTTGAAAAACAGGGTCTGGATCAGATGGATGAGCAGAATAACCACCAGAAGACCCACCGCCAGGGCACAGGCATAGCCCATACGCTTATCCTGGAAGGCATAGGAATAGATCATGTACGCAACGGTCAGCGTGGCCCGTCCCGGGCCGCCGCCGGTCATTTTGTACACCAGATCGAACACCTGGAAAGAACCGATGATGCCCAGGGTGACGATCATATAAGTGATGGGCGTCAAAATGGGCAGGGTGATATACCAGAAGCGCTGGATGGGCGAAGCGCCGTCCACCACAGCGGCTTCCTGAATCTCGGCAGGCACGTTCATGATGCCGGCGTAATAAATCACCATGTAATATCCCGTGCTTTTCCAGATGGACACGGCGGCCACGCTGGGCAGGGCGGTGGGCTTTTTGCCCAGGAAATTGATGGAGGCGACGCCGAATATATTCAAAAACTGATTGATCAGCCCCCCATCCGGCCGGTACATGACATCCCACACGGCGGCGGAAGCAATGAGCGAAGCAATAACGGGGATAAAAATAACGCCGCGCAGGAAGGAGCCGTAGCGGTTTTTCAGAAACCCCGCAATAAAAGCGGCGATCAGCAGCGCCAGCACCGTTTGAATGGGCACAGTGATCAGCACATAGCGCACGGTATTGCCCAGCACTGCGCCTAAATATTTGTTCTGTGATAATTTGATATAATTGTCCAGGCCCACCCATGCGGGGGCGGCTGTCATATCGTATTTGGTGAAGGAATAGTAGATGCTCAGAAAGATGGGCGCTACGTTGAAGATGAACATCAGCACGAAGCTTGGCAGGATATATGCAGCGCCGATCAGCGCCTGCCTGCTTCGGCGTGAAAAAAAGGGCTTTGGGGCAGACAGGGATTTCAGCATGAAGGTCACCTCCCGTCACGTGAAAAGGGGCTCCGGACGGCAGAACCGCCGGGGCCCCGCAGAAATGATTCCATCTTTGCAGGGGATCAGTTTTCCTTCAGCTGCGTGTTGTAGTAATCCATGGTCTCGGTCAGCACTTCCTGGGGCTCCAGATTGCCCTGGAACATTTCCTGAATGTTCGCAAGCAGCGTGTCTTCGAAGGATTTCTTGGCGGCGAACTCTTCCACCACATAAACGTCCGCGCTGTGAGCGCTGGTGAGGGCATAGAGCGCCTCATCCTTGACGAAGGACGCGTCCTTGGTGAAGGGGGGCAGATAGAAGATCCTGGAGTGGAATTCATCCATCACGGCGCCGGAGGTGATGTACATCATCGCTTTCACGGCCAATTCGTCGTTGCCGCGGGCAACGGTCTTCCTGTTGACGGCGAAAGAGTCGGTAGCGGTGCGGGCGCCGTAGCCCACAGGGCCCTTCAGGGAGAACACGTATTCCCATTCGACGCCGGCAGGGGTGAAGGCGGTGTGTCCCTTGTTCAGGTCAGCCACAATGAAGGCCACTTCCCCGGCGGCGAATTTATCGATGGATTCAGATTCCGTGACGATATCTTCGGTGAAGATGCCTTCATCTTTCAGCTGCTTGAGGAATTCCACGGTCCTGAGGCCTGCTTCATTGTCGATGTCGATTTCGCCTTTGTCGTTGAGCATCCTGCCGCCGGCCTGGAAATAGTAGGGCCAGAAGGCCAGCATCAGCGCGCTGGTACCGCTGGTGGCGCCCCAGTTTTGCAGAAAGGCATGTTTGCCGGTCTTTTCCTGGATGGTCTTGGCAGCCTCGAGGAAGGCATCCCATTCCAGGGGCAGTTCATCCAGCCCGGCTTCCCTGATCAAGCGCTTGTTCACATAGCCGATGGCCACGCCATCGTCCATGGGCACAATGACTTTTTCGCCGCTGGCGTTTTCAGGCGCAGTGTTCCACAGCAGCACATTGTCCTTCTGTTCCTGCGTCAGGTAGGGATCCAGGCCCAGCAGCAGGTCGCGCTTCACCAGGTCGTAGTTGTCGGTTACGTACACCAGGTCGGGGCCATCCTCATTCACCAGGCTGGTGAAGAATGTGTCGCCATAGATGCCCCAGCTCACGATCTCTACTTTCACTTCGCAATTGTTTTCCGCTTCAAATGGGTCGAACACGCCGTCCCAGAAATCCTGGTCGGAGATGGCGCCTTCTTCCTTGCTGAACTGATACTGAGGAATCCACACGGTCAAGGTCTTTTTGTCTTCCGCCATTGCCAGGCTCATGCAGGACAGGAGCAGCGCGCAGGCAAGAAGCATTGCCAGGGTGCGTTTCATGGAATCAGACCTCCTTTCTGTATTCAAGTGCTGTCACATCTGCTTGCTTCCATTATAACCGTTTTTTTCTTTTCCGTCAACCAAACGCTATCATTCCCCGGCCAGGGCAAGCGCAGCTTCGTGCAGGACACGGCGGAATTCCCACGTGGCATTGGGGTTTTCCCCGGGATAATACAGCCGGTTGGTGAGGGAAACAACGCCCACATTCCGTGCGGCGGAAAAATAAATGCCCGTACCGGTAAAACCGGTATGGCCGCAGCCATACGGATAACTCAGGCCCGTCTGAAAGCCCAGGCCGCGGCCCGGTGCCCCGGGCTGCTCCCGCTGTGCTTTCATCATCAGGGCGTCGCTGCTGGTCATGCACCAGCGGCACAGTCGCTCCCAGGCGGCTGCATCCGCGAAGATGCCGGCATGGCCCGACACGCCATGGAAGTAATAATGGGCGTTGCCGTCATTGACCTCGCCGCACACCGGCACGCCGGCGGCGCGGAAGGAAGCGTAGGCCAGTTTTCTTTCAAGGCACATCGCTTCTTCGATAGGATTCCCATAGCTGGATGGCACGATGGGCAGGCTTTTGTCCGGCGTGTAGGTCATGGCGCCCAGGCCCAGGGGCTGCACCAGATCCTCCTGCAGGCAGCGCTCCAGCGATTTGTGCTGCGTATGCTCCAGCGCTTTGCCCAGCAGCATGAAATTCAGATCAGAATAGGTGACGCCTTCGGTTTGCTCTGTGTGCGCCAGTACAAAGGCCAGATCGGCAAAAAAGTCACGCCCCGGCAGGGTATAGAAGGGATACCAGGCAGGGAGAGAAGAGGTATGGGTGAGCAGGCGGCGGAGAGTGATGCCCGAAAGGCGGCGGCAGAGGAAAGCGTCGCTTTTCACAGACGGCAGCACGTCGCCGATTTCTTCGTCCAGGGCCAGGACACCGCTGCTGACCAGGCGCAGGATCTGAACGGCGGTGGCGATCTTGGTCAGGCTGGCGGCATCAAAGAGGGATTCTTCCCTGGCTTCGCCCACGCAGGCGGTGGCCAGCGTTTCCCTTTTGTTGAACACGCGCACGCAGGCGGAAGGAAAATATCCCGCCGCCCGGTATCGTTCCGTGATATCCGCTGCTTTGCGCTGGAGACGCGCTGTATCAATTGGCGCCGTCATTCCGCCCTCTGCCTCCTCTGCTTGAAGGACAGGATCCTGTACACGCTTTCATCAATGCGGCTTTCCGGGATGACGCCCTCTTCCACAGCTTTTACCACGCCGTCGAAGGCCTCGAAATACTCATAGGGCATGAGAAGGATATCCGCGCCGGCCAGGATGCATTGAATGCAGGCCTGGGACGAAGCGTATTTTTCCAGGATCGCGCCCATGGACAGGGCGTCTGTGATGATCAGGCCCTGAAAACCCAGTTCGCCCCGCAGCTTTTCAGTCAGCAGCGTATAGGACATGGTGGCCGGCTCGCTGCTGCCTGTGACCCGCGGCGCGGCAATATGCGCGGTCATGACAAATTCCGTTCCGGCCTCAATGCCCGCCCGGAAGGGGATCATTTCGCAGGCGCTGATTTCTTCCCAGGTTTTCAGTGTTTCGGCATAGCCGGTATGGGTATCGGTGGCGGTGTCGCCGTGGCCAGGGAAATGCTTGACGCAGGAGGCAACGCCGCTTTCATGCAGGCCGGAAATTACCTGCCGCACCATGCCTGCCGCCCGGATGGGATCATCGCCGAACGCCCGGCTGCCGATGACGGGGTTGTTTGGATTGGTGTTGACGTCGGCCACCGGCGCAAAATCGATATCCAGGCCATATTCAGCCAAATAAGCGCCGATCCCCTGGCCCAGCGCATAAGCCTGGCTTTGGTCTCCGCGTTGGGCGATGGCGCTCATGGTGGGGAATTTAGGCACCGGAAATCCTGCCGGATGATTGGCGATGCGGGCGATGCTGCCGCCTTCCTCGTCGATGCCCAGCATGGGCGTATACGCGCCCAGCGCATGCAGGCTTTCGGCAAAGGCTTTCAGCTGTTCCGGTGACAGGATATTTTTGCGGAACAGCGCGAACCCGCCACAGGGATACTGGGCATAGGCCGCCCGCATTGTTTCTGTTACCTCGGTGGAGCCGACGATGCTGTTGTCTTCCAATTCCGCGGCGCTGAAGCGCCCTTCCAGGGCATCCGGCCGCACCATGAACAGCTGCCCCACCTTTTCCCGCAGGGTCATGCTGCTCACGGTCCAAGCGATGGGATCTTCTTCAGCCCGGGCGATGGGCAGCAGCAGCAAGCCCACAGACAGCACGGCTGCAGCCTGCTTCCTGAACAAATACATGGTTTTCATTTTATCATTCCTCCTTCTTTACTGGCGCTGTGTGGATTGTCAGGCGGAAGCCGGAATGCTATGATAAATTAAGGAACATACTTCTCTACGGGGAAACGAAAGGGCCGGGTGTCTCAGGCGTTTGAAAAGGTCAGCCCGCTCACATGGAAATCATATTGGCATACACGCTGTTTTCCGGAGTGCCGCCGGGGATAAATTCCGCATCGACGGTTTTGCGGTAAAACGCTTCCGCGCTGCCGACCCAGCCAATCACCGCGTAGGCGTAACCCGCTTCCCGCATGGCGTGAAGCGCACGCAGCAGCAGATCCCGGCCAATCCCATTGCCCTGCTGGTCCGGTCTGACGCCGATGGGGCCGAAAAAACCTTTGGCTGTCGCGTCGCAGCAGGCAAAGCCCACAA
>CAZQAM010000084.1:0-1023 GCA_964591355.1 uncultured Oscillospiraceae bacterium | reverse complement strand
AGGCGGAAGCCGGAATGCTATTATAAATTAAGGAACAGCCATCCCCTTTGGGGAAGCGAAAGGGTTGAGCAGTATGCAGGAATCGCTGAGCCGTCTGGACACCGAACAGCGGAATCCCCGTACAGAGAAGATCGATACTCTGTCCACCCTGGACATGGTTTCCCTCATCAATGAGGAGGATCACCTGTGCGCCCCTGCAGTGAAACAGGCGCTGCCGCAGATTGCCCAGGCTGTGGACATAATCGACAGCTGCCTCAAACAGGGCGGGCGGCTCTTTTACTGCGGAGCGGGCACCTCCGGGCGCCTGGGGGTTTTGGACGCGGCGGAATGCCCGCCCACCTATGGCGTGGATCCGGGGCTGGTGGTTGCCCTGATCGCCGGCGGCCCCGACGCCCTCATTCATGCCGCCGAAGGGGCGGAGGATCAGGCGGAAGCGGGCAAGCGCGATCTGATCAGCCATCACTTCAGCGAAAAGGATGCGCTGGTGGGCATTGCCGCAAGCGGCCGCACGCCCTACGTGATCGGCGCCATGGATTATGCCCGTTCCCTGGGAGCGCCGGTCATGGCGCTGGTGTGCTGCCGGGAGAGCGAAATGGCCCGCCATGCCGACATCACCATGTGCGCCGTGCCGGGCCCGGAGGTGATCACCGGTTCCTCCCGCATGAAAAGCGGCACCTGCCAGAAAATGATCCTCAATATCCTGTCCACCTGCCTGATGATCAAGCGGGGCAAGGTCTACGGCAATTTAATGGTGGACGTGAAGGTCAGCAATGAAAAGCTGCTGCAGCGTGCCGTCCGCATCGTTCGGGAATCCACCGACGAAAGCGAATCGGCCATCCGTGCAGCCCTTGAACAGTGTGGCTTTTCCTGCAAAACAGCCATTGTGATGCTGCTTGGCGGCCTGTCGGCCCCGAAGGCCCGGCAGGCCCAGGACGCCGCCGGCGGCCGGGTGGCACAGGCGCTTGAAAAGGCCAGGCCGCTCACATAGAAATCATATTGGCATACACGCTGTTTTCCGGAGTG
>CAZQAM010000083.1:0-6882 GCA_964591355.1 uncultured Oscillospiraceae bacterium | reverse complement strand
ATAATGAGCGGTGACTGGAGTTCAGACGTGTGCTCTTCCGATCTCTCCGGGATCAGCGCGGCCAGGGGCCTGCGCACCGAGCCGAGGGAGAGCCCTTCATTGATTTCAAGGATCTTTTTGATCACGGCGTACATATTGCCATGGCAGCCGCACATCTCTTCAATGATGGCGTTGACCTCATGCTGGATGGGCTGCGCCTCCGTAAAGCGTCCCTCCCGGATGAGGCTGTCCATTTTCAGAAACAGCTCCGGCATGGCCGCATACGTCCCGCCGATGCCGCCCTGGGCGCCGATGGCCCGGCCGGCGACGAACTGCTCATCCGGGCCGTTGAACACGACGCAGTCTTTCCCGCCCAGCCGCAGGAAAGTTTCGATATCCTGCGTCGGCATCGAAGAATTCTTCACGCCGATGACCCGGGGATTCTTCCGCATCTCCCGGAAAAGGGCAGGCGTCAGGGCCACGCCCGCCAGCTGCGGGATATTGTAGATCACAAAATCCGTGTGGGGGGCGGCGGCGGAAATATCGTTCCAGTACGCGGCGATGGCGTGCTCGGGCAGGTGGAAGTAGATGGGCGGGATGCTGGCGATGGCGTCCACGCCCAGGCTTTCCGCGTGGGCGGCCAGCTGCCGGGATTCATTGGTATTGTTGCATGCCACATGGGCAATGATGGTGCATTCGCCCTTCACTTCTTCCATGACGGCCTGCAAAATGGCCATGCGTTCTTCCTTTTCCAGGTAGATGCATTCGCCGGAGGAACCATTCACATATAAGCCCTTTACTCCTTTTTTCACCAGATGGCGGGCCAGCGCCCTGGTCCGGGCAGGGCTGACGGAGCCGTCCTCCTCATAGCAGGCATAGAATGCGGGGATCACGCCATGGTATTTATCAAGTTTCATACGCTTCTCCTTTATTTGTTCGATCAGCCTTTGACGGCGCCCATGGTGATGCCCCGGGTGAAGAATTTCTGGAACAAAAGGAAAATGATGATGATGGGGATGGAGCCCAGGGCCGCGCCGGCCATGATGAGGCCAAAGTCTGTGGACATTTCGCTCTGCAGCGTGGCCACACCCAGGGAAATGGTCAGTTTTTGCGTGCTGCTGAGCATGATCAGCTGGAGGAAATAATCATTCCAGGCCGTGATGAAGGTGAAGATGGCCAGCGCGCCGATGCCGGGCTTGATCATGGGAAGGATGATGTCGATGAAGGTCCTGGCTTCTCCCGCGCCGTCGATGCGGGAAGCCTCCAGCATTTCATTGGGGATGCCCTCGGAGAATTGCTTCATCAGGAACACGCCGAAGGGCCAGCCCACCGTGGGCAATATGACCGCCCACATGGTGTTGTGCATCCGGAGGAAGGCCATTTCCTTGAGCAGCGGGATCAGTATCACCTGCTTGGGCAGGGCCATGGCGCAGATGAACAGGGAAAACAGGAAGGCCCTGCCGGGAAATCTCTTTTTCGCCAGGGCATAGCCGCCCATGGCGGCGCTGATGCAGGTGAGCCCCATGGACAGCGCGCAGATGAGCACCGTATTGAACAGCCATTTGAAGGCGGGCTTCCCAAACAGGCGCTGGTAGTTATTCAGCGTGGGGTCCACCGGGAACCAAACGGGAATGCGGGCGTTGACGGCCTGCTGGGTTTTGAAGGAGCCGGTCACGATCCAGTACAGCGGGAAGATGAACAGGATCGTCAGCACGATCAGAATGATCAGGCTCACCACCCGGTACACAGTCAGGGAATGTACGCTGTGATCCGTGGTATCCAATTCCGGATCGCGCCGCCGCTGACGGAGGGGTTTTGCGGTTTTCTGAATGGCAGTCATCTTTGTCTCCTCCCTTCTCAGCCGTTATCCGTCCGGGCCAGGCGGAACTGGATGGCGCTGAACACGGCGATGATCAGGGCCAGGATGATGCCCATGGCGCTTCCGTAGCCATAGCTGTTCAGCTTGAAGGCGTGATAATAGATATAATACATGATCGTCTGAGTGGAATTGTTGGGCCCGCCGGAGGTGAGCAATTGGATCAGGGCGAAGCACTGGAAGCTGTTGATGGTGGTGATCACCAGGATATACAGGGTGGTGGGCATGATCTGAGGCCATTTGATGCGCCAGAAGGTCTGCATATTGGTGGCCCCGTCCACAGAGGCCGCCTCCACCAGAGAGTGATCCACGTTGCTGAGGGCGGACACATACAATACGATGGGCTGGCCCACGGAGGTGGTGAGCAGGATGGTGATGATGCACCACAGCGCCGTATCGGGATTGCCCAGCCAGTTCATGTTTTTGCTGATGATTCCCAGGCTCGTGCACAGGTAATTGAGCACGCCGGTGTAGTTGTTGAAGATCCATTTCCACACCACTGTCACAGCCACGGAGCCGGTGACCACCGGCAGATAGAACACGCACCGGAAGAAGGAGGTGTGGATCTGACGCATCTTGAAAATCAGGGAGGCCACCCACAGGGAGAAAAAGCAGGTGACCGGCACGCTGATCAGCACGATGACCAGGGTGTTGACCAGCGCCTTGCCAAAGATGGGATCGGTCAGCATCTTCTGGTAGTTTTCCAGGCCGATAAAGGTGAATTCGGCCATGGTATACTTGAAGAAGCTGGTCACCAGGCACATCCCCATCGGGAAGACGACGAAGCCCAGGAAGAACAGCAGGCTGGGCGCCATAAAAATATAGGCGGCGATGGATTCCCTGCGCCGCGACTCCTTCATGCCGCGGTTCATGACCGCTTGCGACATTGCGTAACACCAACCTTCCTTGTACAGGTCACAAAAGGGCGCCCCCGCCCTGTGGGGGATACGGGGACGCCCGGAATAAAGCATGGAGCCAGGGATTACTGGGCGTTGGCTTCAGTGAGGTAAACGGCCACTTCCTCCGCCACATTGCCGGTTGCGAACACGCGCTGGAGCAGGTTCCACCAGGCGGTGCGCTGGATGGCCCAGTTGGGAGCGATCTGATAGTATCCGCCGAAATAGGGGGAGAAGATGCTGTAAGCGGCGTTGTCTTCCAGGGCAGTGCCGGTGTAGATGTCCCCCAGATCGCGGGTGGCGAAGAAGTTGGTGGCATAGACGCTCTTGGGCGCCTGCTCGGGATCATTGACCATGAAGCGGATGAATTCCTTGGCGGCGTTGGCGCGGGCTTCATCCCCCTTGTCAAAGATGCCGAAGCCCCAGATGCCGCCGTCCAGCGTGGGCACGCCGTCGTCAGAGGGGAAGGCCATGGGGAAGGGCTCCACGTTGTCCGCCAGAGCGGCCTTCTGATTGGCGTACTGGGCAGCGTTCCAGCAGAAGCCCATGGCGGTGGTGCCGTTGACGAACAGCTGGATCTCATCGCCGGCAACGATACTGGGATCGGCGGTCAGGATGCCTTCCTGCACCATATCGTAGAGCTTCTGCAGGCCCTTGATGTTTTCTTCGCTGTCCATGGTGTAGACGGTGTAATCTTCATTGGTGAAGCGTCCGCTGTACAGGTTGTACACCAGAGCGCGGGTGCCCTGGTCTCCGCCCTGGCCGCCGCAGTAGACGACGCCGGTCACCGGGGTATATCCCGCAGCCGCCAGCGCGCGGCAGGCGTTTTCAAAGCCTTCGGTAGTCCAGGTATGGGTTTCTTCATCAAGGTACTGGAGCGCGTCCGCCGCTTCAAAGGCTTTCCGGTTGATGACCATGCAGTGTGTGGTCATGCACAGGGGATATTCATAATAGTTCCCATCGGTGCCCTTGCAGGAGGCGGCGACGCTCTCGTAGATTTCCTTGGCGGCGTCTTCCTCAAACAGGTCGTTGAGCGAAAGCATCTTGCCCGCGGCGCCGTACTTCGCCACCAGGCGTTCGGGGCCCTCGAAAACCAGATCCGGGGTGGTGGCGATGGCCTCGATGGCGGTATCCAGCTTGGAGTCGCCGGTCTGATAGTCGATGTATTCCACCGTCACGTGGATTTCCGGATGCACAGCGTAGAAGTTGTTCAGCAACTCCTGCACCACCGCATCGTCGCCCCAGCTGCCGATCGGATACGTCCACAGCGTGATTTCCGTCACGTCATCCGCATGTGCGAACACGGGCACCATGAGCATGAGGCACAGCATCAGAGCCAACAGTTTTTTCATGTGAAAACCCTCCCTTTTTTTCTTGCGGCATGGTCTGCGCCGCCTGATGGCGTAAATGTACTACAAATGGTGCCCCTTGTCAACCCCATGATGGAAAATTTTTTTGATTTTTTATCAGATCAAACAGGTTCGCAGCATTGACAATCCGTGAATATCCTTATATAATAAGCATTAACAGCATTTGTCCTACATTTCAGCGGAGGAAGTATGGAAAAAAGAGGAAAACAGGAAAAATTGTACACCCAGGCCTTTCGCCGGATCCGCACGTATATTATCGAAAACGATGTTCGTCCCGGCGATCTGCTGCCTTCAGAACAGAAGCTGTGCGCCGAATTGGGCGTGAGCCGCAATGTGCTCAGGGAAGCCATCAAATCCATGGAGCTGATGGGCATGGTCAGCGCCTCCCCCGGCCGGGGCACGGTGGTCATGCCCTTCAACCTGGATTTCGTGATGCAGAACGTGCTGTTTTTCCGGGTGGGCGACAATGACCTGCAGGTCCGGGAGATGTTCGGCATCCGCCGGATGCTGGAATTGGCCTATATGCGCCAGGCTTTTCACGCCCTGACGGAAAGCGACGTCAAAAGGCTGCGGGAATGCGTGACCCGGCTCCGTAAGGATTACGAACAGGAGGGCCTGTTCGCCGAGGCGGACCACGAATTCCACATGGCGCTGTTCCGCCCCTTGGGCAACAGCGTGCTCAATTCTCTTCTGGAGGCGATCTGGGCGGTGGACGACGGCTTCCAGCTGGAAATGAAGCGGCCCCACCTGGAGGGCAGCGTCGCCAAGCATGAAGCCATCGTGGACGCCCTGGAGCAATATGATTACTTCGCCTTTGCCAAAGCCATGGAAGCCCATTTCAGCTCCGGCAAATACCTGAAGCTGAACGGCTACGAAGAATACTGATCGAAAGGAAAGAACGCCATGACCAAAGAAGAACTGTTTGCCCTGATGCGCGGCAGCATCATCGTATCCTGCCAGGCCACCCCCGGTGAGCCGCTGTACGATCCCGACCGGTCCGTCATGCCGCTGATGGCCCGGGCCGCCAAACAGGCCGGCGCCAGAATGATCCGCACCAGCTCCGTACGCGATATCAAA
Organism: uncultured Oscillospiraceae bacterium; assembly: GCA_964591355.1. Classification (GTDB taxonomy): domain Bacteria; phylum Bacillota; class Clostridia; order Christensenellales; family Aristaeellaceae; genus RUG563. The sequence continues at coordinate 1,684 of CAZQAM010000083.1, read as the reverse complement.
GGCATCAAGGAAGAAACAGGCCTGCCGGTCATCGGCCTGATCAAGCGGGAGTATCCCGGCTATTCCGGCCGCATCACCATGACCATGCGCGAGGTGGACGAGTGCATGGAAGCCCTTTCGGATATCGTATCCATCGACTGTACGGACACCCCCCGGGGCGACGGTCTGACGGCGCCGGAATTCCTGCGCCAGGTAAAAGCCAAATACCCGAACATCATCATCATGGCGGACTGCGCCACCCTCGAGGAGGCCAAAGCCGCCTATGCGGCCGGTGCGGACCTGGTGGGCAGCACCATGAACGGCTATACGGCGGCCACCGCCCACTGCAAGGGCGATCCCAACTATGATCTGGTGCGCAAGATGGCTGCCGCCCTGCCCTGCCCCGTTATTGCGGAAGGCCGCGTGCATTCCCCCGAGCAGGCCAGAAAGATGCTGGAAATCGGCGCCTGGGCCGTGGTGGTGGGCGGCGCCATCACCCGTCCGCTGGAAATCGCCCAGCGGTTCTTCGCCGCGCTGGATCCGAGGTGAAAGTATGATCCTGCTGGCCATTGATATCGGCGGCACAGCGGTCAAGCTGGGCCTGCTCCGGGAAGACGGGGCCATCCTCGCCCGCACGGAAGCCAGCGTGTGCTTCGACGGCTATCAAACCCCCATTCTGGATACAGTCCTCCAGGCGGCGGAACGCTTCCTGAAAGCGCAGGGTGCGGCCGTGGCCGGCATCGGTGTATCCGCCACCGGGCAGATCGACACGGCCCTGGGTGCCGTGGCAGGCACCAACGGGAAAATTCCCCGCTATGAAGGCTCCGAAATCAAAAAAACGCTGGAAAAGCGCTTTGCCGTGCCCGTCTGGGCGCTGAACGACGCCAACGCCGCCGTGCTGGGCGAATGCTTTCTCGGCGCGGGAAAAGGATACCGCGATGTCCTGATGGTCACCCTGGGCACCGGGGTGGGCGGAGGGCTGGTGCTGAACCGCCGCGTGTACGGCGGCGCCCGCGGGTTCGCGGGAGAGCTGGGGCATTTTTCCCTGTATCAGGACGGCCCCCGCTGCGCGTGCGGGAAGCGGGGCTGCTATGAAAACTATGCCTCCACCACGGCGCTGGTGCGCGCCGCCGGCGTTGAGAATGGACGGCAGCTCTTCGAGCAGGTCCGGGCGGGAGACAGGGAAATGCAGGCCGTCCTGGACAAATGGCTCGATGATGTGGCCGCCGGCCTCACCGGGCTGATCCATATTTTTAATCCGGAAATCGTGCTGGTTGGCGGCGGCGTATCCGCCCAGGAAGACCTGCTCATTGCGCCGCTGCGCGAAAAAATCCTCTCCGGCGTGATGCCCCGCTTTGCGGAAAACCTGCGCGTCGAGCGCGCCAGCCTGGGCAATGACGCCGGGATGATCGGCGCGCTGCGCTTCTGGCTGGATCAGGAAGGAGACCGATATGATCATTGATGACATCGCCCACGCGGACAGGTACGCCGCGCTGTCCCCCCATTTCGCCCGGGCCCTGCGCTTTCTTGCGGAAACGCCGCTGGACACGCTGGACTGCGGCGCCATCGCCATCGACGGGGAAAAGGTATTTGCCAATCTGCAGGAGAATATGACGCGGACGGACGGGCTTCAATTCGAGGCTCACGACCGCTATGCCGAGATCGGAAGAGCACACGTCTGAACTCCAGTCACGAGATTCCATCT
>CAZQAM010000082.1:0-6888 GCA_964591355.1 uncultured Oscillospiraceae bacterium | reverse complement strand
TAATGAGCGGTGACTGGAGTTCAGACGTGTGCTCTTCCGATCTAGCAGTTCCCGGGCTTTGCTCAAACGCAGATTGATCAGATACTGGGTGAACGTGAACCCTGTAGTCTGGGAAAAAACAGTGGAAAAATGGCTGGCAGACATGGCCACATGATCCACCACATCCTGGAAGGTCAGCCCCGGCTCGGTAAAGTGTGCGTCCAGATACTGCCGGGCTTTGTTGATGGTGGGGTTTCCCTTCATCTGTTCCTTGGAATCCCGGAATTTGATGGCCCTGTGCAGGATGGTCAGGCCCCTGGACACAGCCCGGTCGATCTCCTCCGCGGAAGCGCTGTCACCCTCCAGCCATTTGGCGTCCATCAGCTGCTGCGGATCCCCGCTGGCCTCCTGGATGATCCGGAATGCGGTGAGCAGCACCTCCGTGTTCAGATATGCGGTATCCAGAGGAATCAGGGTATTGATGGATTTCAGAGACTGTACATAGGTCATGAAATGCTCCTTGAAATCCTCCAGGTCAGCGTATTTCATGTGCTCGTAGAGCGGCTGGATTCCCACCGCTGCCGCATCCCGCTTTTTAAGAAGCTGCGTGTCCCGAGCGCCGATGATGCGGCGCGTCCGCAGGGGCTGATCGGTGTTTTCAAACGTATGGCGGATGTGCCGGGCCGATTTGTAGGCGTCGGACAGCTCCCAGAATTTCGTCACGGTTTCCCCGATGGAAGCCCGCACGTCGGGGTACCCCGACCGGTCCAGCTCGTCCAGCGCGGAACGGGCAAAGGAGTAAGCCCGCTCCTCGATGTCCTTCTCATTGTCGCCAAGCACCAGCGCGCTGAGCATAATATCGCAGCTGTAGAGAAACACCGTTTCGCAGCAGCTTTCCACCAGCTGCATCAGCGCGGCATGCATGTCGGTATACTTATTCTGGCCGTCGCTTCCCCGAAACTCGATCACCGTATAGCACGGGGAAATCAGATGGATGCCCAGGGAGCGCATCTGGGCGCAGATTTTTTCGCCTTCGGACTGCGTCAGTCTGTTGAGGAGCACATTGCCGATCACCTGATCCCGCACCAGCAGCCGCCCGGTGGTAATCTGGGAGCGCAGCTTTTCCATATCCCGCCGCTCTTCCTGTTCCTTTTCGATACGTTCCCGGAGGCGTTGAAGCACTTCGTTCAGGTCATTGGCCGAAATGGGCTTGAGCAGGTATTCCTGCACCCCCAGGCTGATGGCCTGCTTGGCGTATTCAAAATTGTCATAGCCGGATAAGATCACGATCTGGATCCAGGGCATCACCTTGCGCACTTCCCGGCACAGGTCAATGCCGTCCATGAAAGGCATACGGATATCCGTAATCAGGATATCCGGCTTTTCGTCCCGGATCATGGGCAGGGCGATTTCCCCGTCCGGAGCCTCCCCTACCAGGGTAAAGCCATGCTCTTCCCATTGGAAGCTGTTGCGCAGGCCTTCCCGGATCACGATCTCATCATCCACCAAAAATACCTTATACATGGGCCTTCCCTTTCATGCCGGCAGGCAGGCGGAAGCTGACGGTGGTTCCGTTGTCCCCGCTTTCAATCTGCAGGCCCTGTTCTTTTCCATAGTACAGCCGGAGGCGCATATCCACATTTTTCAGGCCGAAGCCGCTGCCCTGGCTGATGCCGTCCCGGATGGGCTGATCATCCTGCCGAAGCCCCCGCCGGATTTCCTCCAGCCGGTCCGGCGGAATGCCGTTGCCCGTATCGTGCACGCTGAAGGACAGTTCATCGCCCACCCGTTTGCCGCACACCTGGATGCTTCCGCCACCCCGCTTTGTTTTGATTCCGTGGTACAGGGCGTTTTCCACCAGCGGCTGCAAAAGCAATTTGAGAATGATTTCTTCTTTGATATCATCGTCGATGCAGATGCTGTAATCCAGGATATCCCGGTACCGCACCTTCTGGATGGACAGATAGCCTTCCAGATGCTTGCGTTCCTGCTCAATGGAAATCCAGTCCTGCCCGGAGCTCAGGGAAATGCGGAAAAAATCGCTGAGGGCCCGGGTGATATGGATGACCTCATTGGTTTTCTTCGCCTCAGCCTGCCAGATGATGGCATCCAGCGTATTGTAGAGAAAATGAGGATTGATCTGCGCCTGCAGCATCCGCAATTCGGATTTTTTCAGGTTTTCCTGTTCCTTCCGATTTTGCTCGATCAGATGGTTCAGCCTTTCCGCCATCACGTTCATGCTCTCGGTCAGCGGCTTGAGCTCCTCGGTTTCCATGGCGGGGGCCCGGGTATCCAGGTTCCCGTCGGCCAGCTGCCCGGCAAAATGCTCCAGGCGCTGGATCTGGTCCTTGATGTAATTGGCCAGGCTTTTGTTGGCCCGGCGCGACAGCCAGTAGAACACCAGTCCCAGCCCCGCTTCCGCGACGCAGAAGAAGATAAAAATCCCCTGGGCGTACTGGTTCTTGATGGCCTCCCGGCTGATCTGGATGGTAATATAATCCTCCAGCATTTCCCGGGCCAGGGTGCCTACGTCCCTCAGCTCATTAAGCAGTTCCTGGCTTTCAGCGATCGGTACCCCGCCCTGCATGTTTTTTTCGATCCGGACCACATAGGTGCGCATAGTTTCCATGGCCCGCTGCACCGCCAGAAGCTCCGTTTCCTCCGCCGGTTTCCCCTCCGGGGATAAAACGGCGTTCACTTCGTCGATCATCCGGTAAGCCTGGCAGACGGAAAAATCCTTTCGGCCCACGATCACTTCCCATATATCGTCGGGAATCTGTTCGTAAAGCACCGGCTTGAGGGAGGAAAGGGATTCGATTCTGCGCACGAAACGATCATACTGGTTTTCATAAATAAACATGACCGCCAGATTCAGCACCAGGAAACCGATAAGCACAAAGGTAAAAGAGCGGCCCAATTCATTGAACCGCTTATCGATACTGCTGCTTTTCGTCCATACGGCCATAAAGTCAGTACCCCCTCGGCGCCAGCGCGGAAAGATCATCGGCATCGGTAAATACCGTTTCAGCAGGGTGCAGTTCACGGTCCACCGGTTTTCCCTCGGCCAGCGCCTGCGCCACCTGGATGATCATATCCCCCTGGATGGGATTGCATTCCACCACACAGTTGATTTTTCCCTGCCGGAGCAGTTCGATGGCCTGCTGTTCCGCGTCCACGGAAATAATGATCATATCTTTCCCCGGCGTCAGCCCGTATTCCTCAATAGCGGTGATAGCGCCATAGGTCATGCCGTCATTGTGGGAAAAGAGCACCTGGATCTGATCGCCGTACTGATGCAAAAGATTGCGCATGCATTCCTCGCCCTTGGAGGTCATGAAATCCCCGGACACGTTGTCCAGAAAGCGCAGCCGCTTTTCCCCTGCCAGCGTATCCCGGAAGCCCTCCCGCCGCTGGAGCATGGGAGAAGAATCCTGCGTGCCTTCCAGTTCCACCACGTTCAGCACTGTGCCTTCCGGCAGGGTGTCCAATTTTTTCAGGAGATACCGGGCCGCCATGACTCCTTCCTGGTAAAAATCGCTGCCGATATGACAGGCAAACAAGGTCTCGTCCTCCGTGTGGATGGAACGATCCTCCACGATGACGGGGATCCCGGCATCCCTCGCCTCCGACAGCACGGAATCCCAGCCGTCCTCCACAATGGGGCTGAAAACGATCACATCCACCCGATACGCGATATAGGAGCGAAGCGCCTTGATCTGCTTTTCCTGGGACTGGTTCGCGTTGTTGTACATGAGCCGGACGCCGGCCTTTTCCGCCGCGTCGGTGATGCTCTTGGTATTGCCGATGCGCCAGCCGCTTTCCGACCCCATCTGGGAAAAGCCCAGCAGCAGCCCGTCCTTTTCCTGCTGCGCGGTTTTCTCCACGCATCCGGACAAAAGAAAAGCAGTAAACAGCAGGGCAGCAAAGATAGCAGGCCAGCGGAAGCGCATGTTTTTCTCCTTTCCATACAGGGACTGGACAGCAGATACAATCATCATGGGTATTATAGCAAAAAAATCCCGCATTTTCACACAAAAAAAAGAAATCCGATTTTTTTCAAAAGAAAATCAACAGCGAATCAATATTTTTCAGCTTTGGGAGCCAGAAAACAGGACTGCCTGTTTGGTTAAATAACGCTGCTGCGGAATACACAAGCGAGCTCCATCCACGATGAAGCCCGCTTGTTACAAAGATGATAATGCTCCCGACTTAAAAGAGTGAAAACGCAAATCTGTTTATGATGGCTTATTGCCATTCCGGAACAGCTCGCCGCGCTTCTTTTAACTTGTCCTGCCACAAAAAGTATTCGTGATCCAGCATGACCTTTCCGTCCGCTGACGGCTGCGCATGGCTGAACCAGTTTTCGAGCTGCTCTTCGATCGCGAAATAAGCCTCCATTTCTTCTGACGCGGCAGGTATAGGATCGCCCTGCGACCAGACAGTAACATAATGATCCGGCTTTCCCTGGCGGACTTCCTGAATTCGATTTTCCTCTCCCGCAGGCAATATGGCCAAACACCATTTCGTTTCAGAGCGCCGGATGGCACTGCTTCCATGAATAGGAGCGGTTGCGGCATAGATATGCAAACATGCAGCTCCGCCCACAGTGTGCTGATCCACGTTGGATGAAAAACTAAAATTGATTCCGGCGTCATCAATGGTAACCACGATACGCCCATCCCGCAGCCTCGCGAGGCTGAGTAAATACAGGCTGTTGTCCACAGCAACGGAATGCCGGTTGAACAATCTGTCGTAGGCATACAAGCCGCCAAATGCCGCCGCCATGCAGAATACAACCGCCAGCGCAGCCGTGACGATCCTGCGCTTCAATCTCCTTGCCTTAACTGCCCTGATGGCGTCCATGAATTCGCGCTGTTCTTTTTCATATTCCGCTCTGGTTTCCGCCGGCAGTTCACTTTTCATTGATTCATACTGCTTCCTGCACGCTGCACAGCCTGCGATATGCCCTTCCGCCATTTCCCGGCTTTCATCGCTGGCCACGCGGTCAATCACCAGCGGCATCAGATCCCGGACCACGCTGCAATCATTCTTTTTCATCGTTCTTCTCCTCCATGGCGTCCCGCAGCCGCTGCCGGGCGCGGTAGTAGGTGACCCTGGACCAGGATTCGCTTTTTCCAAACAGGGAAGCAATCTCCCGATGGCTCAGGTCACAGAAAGTCCGCAGAGTGAACACTTCGCGGTATGGCTCCTCCAGCATATGCAGCAGGCGGTGCGCGATCATCGCCTGGTCCTTGCGGCTAATCTGCTCGGTGAAATCCTCCAGTGATGAAAGATTCTCCGGCAGCTGTCCTGTGGGTCTGCGCCTTTTGACGGCATCGTAATACAGGTGTTTGGCGATGCCGCAAAGCCAGGTGCTGACACTGCTTTTCCCGTCAAAGCGGCCGATGCTTTTGACGGCCCGAAAAAAAGTCTCCTGGGTAAGCTCACTGGCCAGTTCCTCATTTCCGCACAGGCGCATCAGATAGGCGGTTACCATCCCGCTGTACTCCCGGTATATGCTTTCCATGCTGCTCGTCGTGTCCGCCTCCTTCCTGTCAGTACTGAAAGCCGCCTTCACTCTGTTTGTCGAAAAAGGAAAAGAAACGTTACAGTTCCGCGACAAAAAACGGCAGCGCGGCATAAGCAGTCCGCTTCCTAAAAAGAAGAGGGCCTGCCTTCTGCGTTTCGCAGAACACGGGCCCTCCTGAGCGTTTCATCCAAAAACTTTCCGTTCAACGGATCAATGATGCAGCGTTTCCCCTGTCAGGCGCTGATAATACTTCAGCAGCGCGCTGTGATCCAGGCTCCCGTCCCCCTCGTGATGGAGGATCTTCATCATTTCCAGCACCTGCACAGTCAGGGGAATCGGCGCGTCCACGGTTTTCGCAGCGTCCACCACGTTGTTCAGGTCCTTGATATGCAGATCGATGCGGAAACCGGGCTTGAAATTCTGATCCATCATCATGGGCGCTTTGGCGTTCATGACGGTAGAGCCGGCCAGCCCGCCCTTGATTGCCTCAAAAATCTTTTCCGGCTCCACGCCGCACATCTGGCCCATCTGCATGGCCTCCGCCAGAGCGGCGATATTCACGGCCACAATGGTCTGATTGCACAGCTTGGTCACGTTGCCGGCACCGATATCGCCGCACAGAACCACAGAGGATCCCATGACGGAGAGCAGATCCTTGTACTGATTGAACAGCGCTTCGTCGCCGCCCACCATAAAGGCCAGGGTGCCGTCAATGGCCTTGGGCTCACCGCCGGATACCGGCGCGTCCAGCATCTTCACGCCCTTTTCCGCCAGCGCCGACGCGATTTCACGGGACGCCACCGGATTGATGGAAGAGCAGTCGATCACCACGGTACCGGGCCGCAGCGTCTCCAGCGCGCCGCCCTCTCCCAGCAGCACCTGCTTTACATGGGGCGAATTGGGCAGCATAGTGATCAGCACGTCCGCTTCCGCGGCCACTTCCTTTACGCTTTTTCCCGCTTTGGCGCCGGCGGCGGCCACTTCCTGCACCGCCTGGGCATTGAGATCGTACACCGTCAGGTCATAGCCGGATTTCAGCAGATTCTTTGCCATGGGCTTGCCCATGATGCCAAGGCCGATAAAACCAATCTTCATTTTTGTGTGCTCCTTTCCATTGTACCGTATTGTATTTTCTTTGAGTTTGCATTTTCGGTCCGGAAAGACTCCCGGACGGGATTTTTCACCCGGAATCCCGGGCCCGGTTTTCCCTGCCGCGCTTCCTCAGTAGCAGGTCACGCCGCCGTCCACAGGCAGCGCGACGCCGTTGATGAATTTCGCTTCTTCGCTGCATAAGTACAAAACGGCATTGGATACGTCAGAAGCGGTAGCCAGGCGGCCCAGCGGCACCTCTCCCAGCCTTTCCGCTTTGCGGGCGGGAT
>CAZQAM010000081.1:0-6888 GCA_964591355.1 uncultured Oscillospiraceae bacterium | reverse complement strand
TACACCCTATCCTACACTCTTTCCCTACACGACGCTCTTCCGATCTTAGCAGCGCCGCATCATGTAATACACCTGGCCGGGCTCCAGGTAATAGTCGATCAGGGCGCAGTAAATCTGCGGCCATGGGCAGCAAAGCTTCCAGAACAGGTATCCCGTGCACTGACGGTCGCCCATGCTGTCGTAAAACGGCTTGCCCTGGCGCAGCTTGGTAATGATTTCGCGGAAATCGTACGCGGCGGCGGCGTTCAGCCGGTAAACCAGCGATTCCGCGTCGGTGGCGTCGTAGAACAGTTCGTAGGGGCCGGTTTTCTTTTCAAAATGATTGATGGTGCGCTTTTTCCATGTTTCAGGAATCGGATAGGCGGTGCCGCCGTAAGGCATCAGGTTGGTATAGCCCTCCGGCCAGATTTCGTCTTCCGGAATGAAACGGCGCAGGCTCTTGATTTCGGGTGTGAAGGTGCGGATATTTTCGCTGAAAAACCGGGCGTGCTTTTCTCCGGGCAGGAAGCTCAGCGCGGCACGGGAGCCGTGCGTGTCCCCGTGAAGGGCGGAATTCGGGAATCTTCCCAGGCAGGGGCAGCTGGCGTGGTAATAGCGCCGGGGATCCATTCTGGCCACCAGGTCACGCAGGCGGTATTCCATCAATTCAAAACCGATGGCCTTCTTTTCCTGCTTAACGAAGATATCGAGCATATAGTAGTGCTCGTTGCCGCCGCACCACAAAAGGATGCACGGGTAATGCTTCAGCCTTCTTATCTCGATTTCGGCTTCCTGCATCACCTTCTCCGTATATTCCGGCACATCCGGCACATAGGTGCCCCAGGTGTGGAATTCCTGCCATACCAGAATGCCGTTTTCACAGGCGTATTCGTACAGCGCCTCATCGTATTGCTGGCCGGGGCCCCACAAGCGAATGGCGTTGGCATGGGCGCGGACGGAAAAATCCATGATCTGCCGGATCCGATCCGGCATCCACTTATGCGTGAGGCCCCACATGGGCGTTGTGGCAACGCCCCAAAGCTTCACCTCTCTGCCGTTGACACGGAACCGCATATCGCCGATCAGCTCGATCTTTCTGAACCCCACCGTGCGCGTGATATGATCCAGCTCCCGCCCATTTTTCATCAGAGCCGCTTCGAGCCGGTAGAGGGGCTGCCCGCCGTAATTACGGGGCCACCAAAGCTTTGGCTTTTCCACAGGAAGCTCAAAATGGCAGACAGGGCTGCCCTGTTCATCGTTTTTCCATTGACTGCATTCGCTTTCCAGAATGAGATCGCCATCGGGTGAGAATAACCGGAGGACGGCCGTCACATTCTCGGCTGCGGAGCGGTGAATTTGCACAGACAGCGTGCCGTCCTCCCAGTGGCGATCCAGGTCTGTTTCGATATCGGCGTAAGTGATTTCACATTCGTCTACGGCAATCAGATTGATATCACCATATACGCCAATCGGCGTGAAATAGGGTATCACGCCTCCGTGAGGGCCAAAGTCCATATGGGTTTTGCGCAATAGAGCCTGCGGGCTGATTTTCCCTTCATACTCCGGAGGCAGATGGTACTGATCGATCACATGAACCGGGGCAAAGAAGCGAAGGAGCAGCGTATTCTTTTCCTGCAGCACGGCCGTGATGTCCACGCTGCAGGGCATGTACATGGAATCATGATGATGCAGCAGCTGCCCATTCACATAAATATCGGCCACAGTATCCAGCGCCTTGAATTCCAGATAGGTTTTTCCGCGGCTGCAGGGCGCATCAAACTCCCTTTTGAACAGCCAGTCCCGTTCGGATACCCAGGCGCATTTTTCCGCGCGGCCCGTTTCCAGCACCTCCGCGTCCATGAGCCCATGCTCAAGCAATACTTCCTGCACGACGGAAGGCATACTGCAGCTCAGCCAGTTTTGCTCCGCCTCGCTATCCTCCTTCATCAGCCAATGATCCTTGAGCGGAATGATTGTTTTCATCGTCTGAAAACTCCTGTCCGTAATAATATGAAAAAAGGCCGCAGTGTCAAAACAATCAGGGCTGGATGGTTTTTCGCCATCCAGCCACTGATTGCTGTTTTATCAGTGCGTATACTGATCCATGGGATAAACCCGGTTCAGCATTTCTTCTTCCTGCAGGTAGCGCCGCACGTTTTCTTTGATGATCTCCAGCGATCTGCCGTCCCGGTGAGGAACGGCCGGCGTGGCATGTGGCGTGATATATACATCCTTCCGCGACCAAAGCGGATGGTCCGGCGGAAGCGGCTCTTCTTCGAATACATCCAGCCCCGCGCACTGGACGATTCCTTCATCCAACGCCCGGATCAATGCCTGCGTATCGACCAGCGCCCCCCGCGCCATGTTGACAAATACCATGCCTTTTTTCATCTTGCGGAACGCATTCTCATCAATCATATGGTAAGTGTCATCGGTCAGGGCAATGCACAGAATGATAAAATCGCATTTCTCCAGCATTTCATCCATGGTATCCCCCCTGGATGAAATGAGCTTGTGCATATAATCGTAGCCCTCAGGCTCGTAACGGTCATAGCCGTACAGTTCCATGCCCATGGCGTGCAGGCGCTCGGCAAGGCATTTTCCGGTGTTGCCAAGGCCTACAATGCCCGCTGTTCTGCCGAACAGGCCGCGCCACAGGTGCATGCCGGGAATGCCCCACTGGTGCGCATACTGGGCAGATAGCATTTCATGGGTATGATAGCAGGCATTCAGCATGAAATAGATGGCATGCTCCGCCAGGACCGGCGCCGACCGGCCGGCTGAACCGGTGAGAATGATGTTTTTCTGGAAAACCTCCGGCCTTGCGGATTTGGCCAGCCCCGCGTGGCTGCAATGGATCCATTTCAGCTGGCTTTCTCCCAGGAACCTTTCATCCAGATCGGCGTCCAGAATCGCCACATCCGTATCTTTCAATTCGGTTACGATGCGCTCCGTATCCGAATTGGCCACATGGACGAACCGGCTGTCCGGAAAGAAGCTGCGCAGCGTATTCAGGTCTTCCTCCGAGAAGTTTACCGTGGACAGTACTTTTTTGATTATTCTCATATTCCCGCGCCTGTTTCGCGCTTTCTCCTTTCTTAATGGAATTGAACGAGCAAGCCCTCAAAATGCTGCAGTTCATCGACGGCAACGTGAAGCCTGCCGTCCTTCCAGCTGAAGGGGATCTCCTTTCCGGTCATCTGGCTGGTGATTTTTGCCGGCTCTTTTTCACAGGGCACCGCGAGGGAAATCCCATAAACGGGAACCGGCTCCAGATAGGATGTGCCAAAGTGGCCGGTATTGTTCACCAGCTGGATCAGCATATGCTTCCCGGTTCGTTCTTCGCCCACTTCCACCTCCACCATCGGCGTGAAGGGCTGATCCTCCACCGTGGGGATACCGGCCGCATTTTCCAGCAGATCCCGCATGAAGCGGTAGGTATTGGCGTAGCCGTCCCGATAATACAGCAGGCCTGCCGACCAGGGGATCATGATGCCTTTGCCTTTTCCGTAGGCGTTCACATGCACCCCGGGGATATCCGTGATCTGGGTATAATAGCACCTCTCGGGCGGGCCAAAGCGATGCGGGGGGATCAGCTTCATATATCCCCTGGCGGTATCTTCATACTCGGCAAAGAGGAAATCATCGCCAAAGTACAGGACCCGATCGTTTTCATAGGACGGGAAAACACTCAGATCGGAATCCTCCACATGCAGCATGGCGGATACCATATCTCCCCGGTGGAAAGGCAGTTTCTTCACGCCCATGCACCGAAGCGGATATTGGGCATTGATCTGATAATCGCCGTCATAGATGCCGGTGTTTCCGGACGCGATCAGGCAGCCGCCTTTTTCCGCAAACGCATCCAGCTTTTCCGCAAGCCATGCGGGGATCGCTTCGGCCCCCGGAAGAATGATCGCTTTGTATTTGGAAAGATCGTGCTCCGGCCTGATCTTGGCCAATTCGATCTCATCAAAGAGCATATGGCTTTCTGTCAGCGCCCGGATCCAGCCCCTCTCTTCCCCCACAATGCCCCAGCGTTCTCCCCGGGCCACCAGCACATCCGCCCTGGAAGCGATATTGAGGTACTCCTGCTCGTGATCCGCTCTGTATTGGAAAACTCTTTTGATTTTTTCATAGCCGGATTTGTCTTCGTGATTGTCCAGGCGCCCGATGAGATAATAATCGACGCCGCCGAAATTCGCCACATCCTGCCACAGGCGCAGCTCCTGCTCCTGCGGGTTCACGGCGACATGGCGATAGAAAAAGCCGATAAAATCAACGGACGTATTGCTGGACACCATGCTTCCGTCAATGCCGCGCAAAGTACGCGTGTTGGAGGCTGCGCTGTACTGCCAGAAGGGCAGAGGCCGCTTGTATTCCGTGTTGCTTTCATGCCGTGTGAAATCAATATTATCGATGACAATATTCGGATTGATGCCATGGATCAATTTGTCGAGTTTTTCTCTGTATTCCGTCAGCATCTGGCGCTGGAACACGCGGTAGGTACGGAACGCCGGATCCTTCATATCCTCAGCTTTGGGCAATTCCATATGAAAGCGCTCTTTAAAAAGGCGTTTGCAGTTTTCGCAATGGCAGATGCCATGGTAGTTGTAGCTGTAGTCCCTGACCTGGAAACCGCCCATATTGATGAACAGCCCGTCAACCGGAAGGGTTTCGATGACTTCGCGGATGATTTCAAAGGCTTTTCCCTGCTGATAGCCGCCGCACAGGCAGGCGTGCACATCCCCGTTATAGTCCACGATTTTTCCTTCAGCCGTGCGATACGCCCAGTCCGGGTGCTTTTCGTAAATGGGCCGGCGCACTTTGGAAAAATCCATGCGGGCAATGACCCTGATCCCATTTTCCCGGCAGGCGTTCATGACTTTCTGCAGGGAGTCCCCGTGGAGATACTCGCTTTGAAAATGGTCCTCCACCTGTGTTTCATAGCTGGCGATAATTCCGCCGGTGTTGATCAGAACCACGTTGGCATGAAAGCTTTTCAGATCCTCAACAAACTGCTCCGCGCTGATGTCTTCCATATCGATCTGGCGCATATTGGTCTGAATCATTCTCCAGGGGTAGTTTTTCCACCATGGCTGCATAAGATGCCCTCCTTTTATGCTGCGGCTTGCGCCGAAAAGAGGCGGCAGGAGCAGTCAATACCCCTGCCGCCGGACAGGTTATTTTTGCTCAGCGGGCATTGTAACGCTGCAGCGCGCCTTCGTAAATCGCGATGGCGTCCTCAATTCCCATGCCTTTCAGCTCTTCCATGTACGCGTCGAAACCTTCATCGATGTCAACGTCGCCCAGCAGGAAAGCCATCGTGGCCTCCTTGACGTACGTTTCGATATCGCTCATCAGGCCGCTGTATTCCATGGACTCATCGGACGTGAGAGAAACCAGGGGAACGCGGCGTTCCTGAGACATTTCAGCCATCCTGATACCGGACTCGCGCTGGGCCGGATAGCTGAGCATGCGCTGTTCGCGGACAGCCGTATCATTCCAGAAGGGGAAATTGCTGCAGCCAAGGGAGAACTCGGCCAGCGCTACGTTGATGGACTTGCCGTCAGGATTCCGGGTGATGTAATCCACCAGCGTCGGATAGCCGTCGATCATGTTGTACGCTTCGCCTTCGATGCCATAGTTGGCCAGCATCATGCCGTCGTTCCCGTAGAACATGTCGAGCCATTTGACGGCCAGCTCCGGATGCTTGCAGTTGGTGGTGATCACAGCGTAGTCGGAGGTAACGCCGGCGGAAAGGCCGGTCCAGTTATAGGAAGTGTCGCCCGCCTTCATGACCGGGGTCATAGCCGCCACGATGGCGTTTTCATCCTTCAGGCCGGCAATGAACGTGCCGAAACCGGCGCCCATGCCGCTGCGAAGCGCGCCGGCCTGGCTGTTGAGGAACTTGGCATCCTGCCGGGCCTTGTCGTTGGTGGCGAAGTCGGGATCGATCAGGCCTTCCACGATCCACTTGCGGACCAGCTTCAGGTAATCCTTGTAATCCTGATCATAGGCGCCGTAGGCGATGTGCCCGTCGCCGTTCACATACAGTTTCCAGGTCTTTCCCCAGGCGCCGTACAGGTATTCGATGGCAAGGCAGTCCTCATTGTCGGTGAACATGCCGCCGGTCAAAGGATACTCATTGGAAGGATCGCCGTCGCCGTCCATATCATTATCCCGGAAGGCGCACAGGACGTCGTACCAGTCATCCAGGGTAACGGGCACTTCCTTGCCCACTTTTTTCAGCCAGTCGGCACGGAGCAAATAAGCGTAGGTGTTTTTCAGCGGCACCGAGAACTGCATCTGGAAGAAGCCGGGCATGAGGCCGCTGTCGGTGGTGATATTCTTGCGGATGGAAGGATCCGCCTCCATAAGGGCGCGCAGATTGGGGGCATAATCCAGATAATCGGCAATATTGATGATCAGGCCGTCTTCGTACAGCTGATCCGGATTCATGCTGGTTTTGGACCAATTGTAGTGGATAATGTCCGGCAGCGTAGCTGGGTTGGACATGACCAGATTCAGCTGCTCCTTTTCAGACCCGGAAGCGGGATGGATGAATTCCGGATAGACGTTGGTGATTTCACTCATCTTCACCATGCAGGGAACATCCGCATAGCTTTGCTGCTTGTAGCGGCTCGAATCAAAGGTGATCCACATGGTAATTTTCGCCGGATCTTCAGACAGCTTTACCATGCTGCCGGTGTACTCGGGCAGGCTTTCCGCATGGGAAAGGCTGAACAGGGACAGGCACATTGCCGCGCAGAGTATGAGAGCCAGGATTTTCTTCATAAGGCAACCTCCTTTATTTTTCACGGCCCAGCCGTGATGTTTACACAGGGAAAGAAACCGGATCAGCCCTTGATAGCGCCCACCATGACGCCCTTCATGAAATACTTCTGC
>CAZQAM010000080.1:4078-6888 GCA_964591355.1 uncultured Oscillospiraceae bacterium | reverse complement strand
TCTACCAACTGAGCCATGCGACCATTTATGTTATCCGATTTCTGGGCTTGATGGTCCGTGTCACATCCACGGGCACCCATCGCATCGGGTGGGCGATCCGATCATAAGGTCTGCCGGCGCACGCTTCGCTGCCTCAGCCGCCGGCTGATCCATGCCGCTTTCCAGCGGCAGAAATCAGTATAGCACAGGCGAACCGATCTGTCAAGGAGAAATTGGCGTTTTTTCGCAAGTCCAGAAATGGCGTTTTTTTTCGCAAAGCCATACCGCCTTTTTGCGATTCGCGGCGCAAATCCCCGTCCTGACGTCATCCGGGATCTGTAAAATCCAGAAAATGGAAGGCCGGGGAATTGCCTGCAGAGGACAAATATGTTATAATTCACGAAGCGGCTGAATTTTCCGGCAGGATGGCCGCTGGCAGATCTGCTCCGGAAAGGCGCGTCCTTCCGCTGGGCGGAGATTTATGATTCCGATCAGGAAAGGCAGCGTATGAAACGGTTGATAGGCATCCTGGCGGCGCTTTGCCTGCTGCTGATGACGGCAGGAGGCGCGGCCGCGGAAGAAAGCAATACAACGCTCCGGCAGGGCGATAAAGGCCAGGCTGTGCTGGCGCTGAAGCAGCGGATGTATGAGCTGGGATATTTTACCTCCACCAACTTCTCCTCTGAATTCAACGCCACCACAAAAGAGCGGCTGATGGAGCTGCAGAAGAAAAACGGCTGGCCGGCGGACGGCATCGCCACGCCGGAGATGCAGGCCTTTATCTTCTCCGACGCCTGCCTTCCCCGCTCCGCTTCAAGCGCCGCGCCTGTTCCCGTACCGACGTCGGAGCCCGGCGAAACCCCGGCAGCCGTCCCTGTGGATGCGCTGGATTTTCTGCCTGACGGCCAGGAACCCTGCACCTATGCCAGCAGGGCGGAGGGCATATGGCGCTACATCAGCTCCACGCTGCACATTGAAATTATCCAGCATACCGGCAAAAGCGCCTGGGGAGCCAACCGCTGGCTGGAGGCCAGCATCCGCATGAAGGATCCCGCCCAATTGTCCTCCCTGCTCAGCCAGGGCAAAAAGCCCGGCGGCCTGCTGACCACGCCCGCCAAGATCCTGGAATCCAGCGGGACGGCCACGCCTGTCATGGCCTTCAACGATGATTTTTTCGGCTATCGCGTGCGCTACCTCAAAACGGAAAAACACGTGGGCGTCATCGTGCGGGACGGAGAAATCCTCTACGACGATCCGCAGAAAAGCACCGGCAAGCATTTTCCGCCCCTGGATATCCTGGCCGTATTTGAAGACGGCACCATGAAAACCTTCCTTTCCGATGAACACACCGCCCAGGAATATCTCGATATGGGAGTCAGGCACACCTTTGCTTTTGGTCCCATCCTGGTGCAGAACGGTGAAATATGCCCCGACGCGGCTGCCTGGGCCACCGGCCGGGCGCCGCGGCTGGCCATGGGCATAACGGCAGAGGGCGTGATCCGGGTGGTGAACGTGCTGGGCCGCCGCACCGACGCCCGGGGCGTGAACGCAGCCTGGATGGCGGAAAAAATGCACGAGCTGGGATGCGTGGAAGCGCTGAACCTGGACGGCGGCAACACCACCTGCCTCATTTTTATGGGCGATATGATCAACCGGCCCGAAAAGACCGCGCTGAAGGATATCCGGCGGGTCTCCGGCCTGATTGCCATTATGGAGGATGCACAATGAAAAAAATTCTGGCCGTCTTCCTTTTGATCGTTCTGATCGCATCGGCAGCACCGCTTTCCGTTTCCCTGGCTGCCGATCAGCCGCTTCTGTGGATTTCCCCCACCGGTGAAAAAACCGTGGACGCCATCGCCTGGTATCAGGCCAGCGGAAAATCCGATTATTATTTGTTTCTCCCGTCCACCTTTGACACAGAGCACGCATTGATCGGCTTTTCCGACAAGACGAAGATCGTTTTTCATTCCTCCCAAAAGACCCTTTCCCAGGGGGACAGCGCCGCTTTCCTCCGGCCGGGGGATTACGCCCTGTCGGTCAATAACAAAAGCCGCACGCTGCATGTCATGCAGGGCAGCCCGGGGATCCCCGCTCTGTACATCACCACCGAAAGCGGCTCCCTTGCCAATATCCATAAGAACAAGAACAACAAGGAGGCGGGCAGGCTCGTTTTCGTGGGCCCCGAAGGCGATGTCCAGTACAGCGGAGCGCTGGAGCACATCAAATGCCGCGGCAACGCTTCCATGACCTTCGTGAAGAAGAACTACCAGATCAAGCTGGAAACCGGCACCAGCCTGATGGGCATGGGCAAATGCAAAAAATGGATCCTCACCTCCAATTACCGGGATAAATCCCTGCTGCGCAACCAGATCGTATTTGATATGGCCCAGCACATGAACATGCCCTACACCCCGGAGCATATTTCGGCGGAGCTGTATATCAACAACGAATACCAGGGCGTATACTTCTTTTCCGAAAAAGTCATGATCGACGACGACCGGGTGGATATCGGCGATCTGGAGGAGGAAACCCAGGCCCTGAACACAAAGAAGCTGAGCGCATACCCTCTGACCGGCAGCAAAACCTCCGCCCAGGGAAAATACAAGGCGTATGACATCCCCAGCGAGCCTGAGGATATTTCCGGGGGCTATCTGGTGGAATATGAAAAATACCCTATGCGCTACAAGCAGGAGGCCAGCGCCTATACCACCAGGTACGGCGCCGTCCTGGTGCTGAATAGCCCGGAATATGCCTCGAAAAACCAGATGACCTATGTTTCCTCCCGGCTGCAGGCCTTTGAAAACGCCATCCACGCCAAATCCGGCGTGGAT
>CAZQAM010000080.1:0-4068 GCA_964591355.1 uncultured Oscillospiraceae bacterium | reverse complement strand
TCCCTACACGACGCTCTTCCGATCTTCCGGCGTGGATGCCGCCACCAACCTGCATTATTCCGATATCGTGGATATGGATTCCCTGGTCAGAAAATACATGATCGAGGAATTCAGCAAAAATTACGACGGCAATTCCAGCAGCCAGTTCTTCTACAAGCCCAAGGATGAGGTGAGCACCAAATTCTTTGCCGGCCCCGTATGGGATTATGACGGCGCCTTCGGCTCCTACGCCCAGGAGCACAACGCCAAAAACGTCCTGTCCGGCGATAAACTGTGGATCGCCACCGGATCGGAAAAAAAGCTGTGGTGGCCCGCGCTGTACAGGCAGGCGGATTTCCTGGCGCAGGTCAAGGCTGTCTGGCAGGAAGAAATGTCTGCCGCTGCCGAAATCCTGCTGGGCCTCCGGGAAGCGCCGAAGGGCAGCCCGCTCCGCTCCCTCACGGAATATACTGAGTCCATCCGGGCTTCCTACGCCATGAACCTGATCCGTTGGCCCCGTCCGGCCAAGCCCTCCAGCGTAGCCAATACCGGCAATACGCTGGAGGCCAACATCAAATATCTGAAGAACTTCATTTCCGACCGCTACGAATTCCTGAACAAGGAATGGAAATAATCCCGCCTGTCATCAAAATGCTCCCGCCGGATTCAGACGGGAGCGTTTTTTGATGCCAATGAATGCCTTACGGTTTATTTCCATGACGCTTGATGGCATTGATGATCTGCAGGCCGTCTGTTTCCATTCCTTTTATTTCCCCGTGGAAATAGTGAGCGGGGATTAAGGCCAGAATCAGAGTGAACAAATTGATGGAAAGAGCGATGCTGATAAAAGATTCAATAGCATCAGAAGCGATCACTTCTGAATGCAAGGAGATGCTTCCGAGTTTTGTCAGCAGCAGTACGGCAGCCAATATCAGAGATACAGCCGGACCTCCTGAAAGCATTGCAATCAGTTTAGCGGTTGTATCTATCTTATTCTTCCCCGACGGTATAAAGCAGCCGTCAAAAGGGAGCAGCTTCACCGTCAGCCTCTTGGTATTCAGAAGCTTCTTCCCCGATCCGACCCTGATATGCCAATGCCCGTCTCCTGTCGCAATCATATAGCCAAGAGCATGGCCAGCTTCGTGTAAAAGAGTTGAGAGGAAGAATAACACCCACAAGGCGCAAACGAATATGGCCAATTCAATGGTCATTGCGATTATCTTAGGCATGAAATCACCCCCCAGGCAATCCCGGTTTGTCGATTTCAGTATATCAAAAATGAAACAGAAAAACAATGACGCGGCAATTCACAGATCCGCCGTTCATCACGCCATTGCTTTTGTTTTGTCCATGGATTGCCCCGAGGGGCATCGAAAAGCGGTGCGCTTTCCCTGATGCCAGAGAAAGCACACCGCTTCTTTTTCAAATCCTGAAGATCAGTTCAGTTTCCGGTTTCCGGCGCAGCTTCAGGCATGGCCTGCTGCTGGGACGCAGCCAGAAGCTGCTCCAGCATCATCTGCACCATTTCCGGCGTAATCCGGATGGCTTCCTGGCTGCTCAGCAGCGGGATTTCGCCCTCCTGCTTCTGGGAGGCCAGATAGGCCGTCAGCGCGGTCTGCCCCTGGGCCTCCGCGGTGCATTCGATGCGCCAGTCGTCGCCCTCTTCCGTCAGCCGGGTGCGGATATACGCATGGGAGGCCTCGCTCTGGCCGTTGGCCAGCATGGCAATGTCGACCACATGCTCGGTTTCGCTGACATAGGAACGGGTGATTTCCACCGTCTGATTTGCATCCCGGTACGTGAGCAGGCCGGGAACATAGGTGATGGTCCAGCCCTTGGCGCCGGGGCCCTGGATCAGCCGGGCCAGGGTAACTTTGCCATTCTGATCCTGCTGGATATTCAGGGTGAGCACCAGGCTGTCGCTCTGGATGGAAAAGGCTTTTGCGGTTTTCCCCCAGAACAGGGAGCAGGAAGCGGTTTTGCCGCCGATGGTGGCCGCCGAATGAGAAGTGATGGTGTCTCCCGCCTTGACGGCTTCCACCTCCACGGTCGCCGTCAGTGCGCTCTTTTCAAAGACGGCCAGGCTGCACTGCAGGCTGCCGGCGGCGTAAGCGCCGTTCAAAATGACTTCCGTCTGCATTGCGGGCAGGGTCAGGCCGGCAGTAAAGATGCGGGACACTTTGTCGCAGTTCGCGCTGATCAGCATCGCGTCCACGGGCGCAGCGCCGTTGAAGGCCAGGGAAAGCGCGCCCTTAAGATCAAAGACCGCTTTGCTGTCCAGCGCGTCCAGCGTCAGGGTGATGGCCTGGTCTTCCCCGGTCAGGTCAGCTTTGCCGGTCACCGATGTGCTGCCGCTTTCCGCATCGGTGGTGATCACAATGTTGGCGTTCAGCGCCATGTCGATTTCCTCTGCCAGCAGCTGTTCCTTGATCTGCGGCCAGCCCTGCTGGATTTCCGCCGCCAGATCGCCGGTATAATTCTGCTGTTTGGCGGCGTACTGGAGGATGGGCTGCAGCGCGGTCCAGTACTTCTCCGTGGCCAGCACCTGATCCACAAACTGCGCAAAGCCCTGGATCACATCCTTGGCGGTCAGCGCCACCTGGATGGTAACGGTGTTTTCCCCATTCTCCACCTGGATGCCGGGAAGCACCGTGTTGAACAAAAGCAGCTGGGCCAGCTCTCCCGCGATCTGAGGATCGATCTGCGGCGCGCCGAAGCTGCCGGCCACCGCCTGCAGGATCGCCTGCACATCGGTCATGCGCAATTCATACACCTGGCCCTGGACAGACAGCCAGAGGGTATCTTGCCCCAACTGGATCTGCACGGGCGCTTCCTGGCCGGGAATGAGCACCGTGCCGTCCACCACCTGGTTTTCCTCAGCGTCCTGAAGGAAGCTGATGATCGCCTTCAGGGGGGATTCTCCCGCGGGCTCCACGCCCAGCACCAGGGAATTGCCGGGAACCAGGCGATTGAGAAGCTCGTTCATTTTGGTTTTGTATGCCTCTGCCAGCGCTGCCTGGCTCACTTCTTCCGCCGCGGCGCCCACGCAGGCAAAAATCATGCAAAAACAGATCAGCAGGGACAGGAATCTTTTCATGTTCTTTCCTCCTTTTCGTCCGTTTGTTTTCGGATAACCATTTATTTCCTTGGTTTCAACCAGGCTGTTTTTCCTCTCTTTACATATACCATGCAAAGGCTCATTTGTCAATTCCGGAGGAGGCAAAAACATTTTCAGCCCTCGAAGGCGCGCCGCGCGAAAGGGCTTTTTTCTTTTCCATTATGATTCAAAATGGAAAGGAATCCTGACATTCTTCGCCGGCAATGACCGGTTTCGTTGGTTGAAAAGACCGTTTTCTGCCGGTATAATAGCGCAGGGAGGTCAGAAAAGTATGATTGGTGAGAATATTCAGCATCTGAGGAAACGCCGGGGCCTGACCCAGGAAGCCCTGGCGGAAAAGCTGGGGGTCACCCGGCAGACCGTGGCCAAATGGGAAAGCGGCGAAAGCACGCCGGATCTGGAGATGGCCGGCGCTTTGAGCCGGGAAATGGACATTTCCCTGGATGAACTGGTGAACGCGCCCGTGCCGGATCTGGCAGCGGACTCGCCCCGGGGCAAGCATATCTTCGGCCTGGTGGCGGTGGGGGACAAAGGGCAGATCGTGATCCCGGTGCGGGCCCGGCGCATCTTTCATATCCACCCCGGGGATCAATTGATGGTGCTGGGGGATGAAAACCAGGGGCTGGCACTGATAGACGCCCGGTTCGTGATGAAGGCAGCGGAGGCGATGAAGCATGACGGAACAAAATAGCGCGCCGCTGGCTGTCCGCGGCCTTTGCAAATATTACGCGGGTTTCCGGCTGGAAAATGTGAGTTTCCGCCTGGAGAAAGGCACCATCACCGGCTTCATCGGCCGCAACGGCGCGGGCAAAACCACCACGCTCCAGTCCATTCTGGGCTTTGTCCGGCCTGACGGCGGGGAAGTATCCTTTTCCGGCCGCTCCATGGCGGAGGACGCCGCCGGCATCAAGCGGGAGATCGGGTTCGTTTCCGCCGGGATGCAATACTATACGCAGAAAAAGCTCAGAACC
>CAZQAM010000079.1:0-6909 GCA_964591355.1 uncultured Oscillospiraceae bacterium | reverse complement strand
AGCGAAGAATCTCATTGCATCTTTTTCATTCAATCTTTTAGATGCGATATAGTATCATACCTGAAAAACCAATAGTTGTAATTTACAACTAATTGTGCTATGATGTCCGTTGTGAAATCGGGCAGAGGAGGGAATACGCCATGAAACACCGGGAGCTGGGTTACCTGCTCAGGATCAGCCGCTGCTTTGACAGCTATCGCCGCCAACAGCTCCGGGACACGGATCTCTACCCGGCGCTGCTTTCCTTTGTCAGCAATATCTGCCGCTTTCCGGGGTCCACCCAGGACGCGCTGGCGGACAATCTGTGCGCGGACAAAACCACGGTGGCTCATCATCTGGCCCGCCTGGAGGAAAAGGGATACATCCAGCGCCGGGTTTCCACAGAGGATGCCCGCTGCCGCCTGGTATACCCCACGAAGAAAGCGATGGATCTTTATCCGCAATTGCAGGAAACCTACCAGGCTTTTTACGAGGGCCTGCTGAAAAATCTGTCCCCGGAGGACCGGGAAACGATGGAAAGGCTCAGTCAGGTCCTGTGCGGGAATGCCAAACAGATGGTGAAGCGCGGGTCTTCATGCCGCAGAACATAAGAGGAGGACCGCATGAAATTTATTTTCCGTTCCATTGCCCGCTACAAATGGGCGGTCCTGCTGGCCATTTTGATGAAGCTCACAGGCACCATGTTCGAACTGCTCCTGCCTTATATCCTGGAGCATATGGTGGATTTTGTGGTGCCTTCCGGGGAGCTGGGCCAGGTGATTTTCTGGGGGCTGATGATGTTCGTGGCGGCGGTGCTGTGCCGGCAGTTCAACGTGGCGGCCAACCGCAAAGCCATCTTCAACGCCCATCGGGTCAGCTACGATGTGCGGCAGGCGCTGTTTGAAAAAACCATCCATCTCTCCGGCCGTCAGTTTGACTTTTTCGGGCTGCCCAGCCTCATCAGCCGCATGACCAGCGACAGCTACAACGTGCAAACCTCCGTGCAGCAACTGCAGAGCCTGTGCGTCCGGGCGCCTATCATGCTGGTGGGCGGCCTGATCATGACCCTGAGCATGGACCGGCAACTGGCCATGATCCTGGTGGTGATGGTGCCCTTCCTGCTGGCGGTGGTGCTGTTCGTTTCCTCCCGGGGCATTCCCCTGTTCACCGCCGTGCAGCAGCGGCTGGACACGGTGGTGCGCATCATGCGGGAAAACATCACCGGCATCCGGGTGGTGAAGGCGCTGAGCAAAACGGAATATGAAAAGCGGCGCTTCGCTGAGGCCAACAAAAATATGATGAACAGCGACATCCGCGCCAGCTCCATCATGGCCATTCCCGGCCCCTTTATGCAATTGAGCCTGAATGTGGGCCTGGTGCTGGTCATCATCCTGGGGGGCCGCCGGGTCAGCGCGGGAGAGATGCAGCCCGGCGTGATCCTGGCTTTCCTGACCTACTTCAATATGATCACCATGGGCGTCATGGGCCTCAACCGCATTTTTATGACCATGAGCCGGGCCAGCGCCAGCGCCAACCGCATCTATGCCGTGCTGAAAACGGAAATGGACCAGCATATCCTGCCGCCCGGGCAGGCGAAGCAGCCCCACGGCGACGGGTTCATCCGCTTTGAGCACGTCCATTTCAGCTATCATGCCGGAAGCGGCGTCAGCGCCGATTTTGCCGGGGGCAGGCAGGAAGAGGTGCTGACCGACATCGATTTTTCCATCAAAAAAGGCGAAAGCCTGGGCATCATCGGCCCCACGGGCTGCGGCAAAACCACCATCATCAACCTGCTGATGCGCTTCTACGATGTGCAGGACGGCGGCGTTTTCATAGACGGCCGGGACGTACGCACCTATGAAATGAAGGAGCTGCGCGGGAAATTCGGCGTGGTGTTCCAAAACGACATGGTGTTCCAGGATACGCTGCGGGAAAACATTGATTTTGGCCGGATCATCCCGGAGGAGAAGGTCCTGAGCGCGGTGGAGGACGCCATGGCGGCGGAGTACATCCATTCCCTGGAAGAGGGGCTGGATTATGAGGCCACCATCAAGGGCGCCAATCTCTCCGGCGGGCAGAAACAGCGGCTGCTGGTGGCCCGGGCCCTGGCCGGCACCCCGGACATCCTGATCCTGGATGATTCCTCCAGCGCGCTGGATTACAGGACCGACGCCGCCATGCGCAAAGCCATCGAAAGCCATCACGGGGACAGCACGCTGATCATGATCGCCCAGCGGGTATCCAGCGTGATGGGCATGACCAATATCCTGGTCATGGACAACGGAAAATGCATCGGCTACGGCAGCCATCAGCATTTGATGGAGACCTGCCCCGCCTATCGGGAGATTTACGACGTTCAGATGGGCGCCATCGGCTGAGAAAGGAAGTGAGAGCATGCCGGGCAAGGGAGACCGGGGCCGCGAGAAGGAAAAGCCCAAGGATGCCAGGGGCGCGCTGCTCCGCATCATCCGGTATCTGATGCAGTATAAATATCTGGTGCTTTTGTTTATTGTCTGCACGTTTCTGAGCAATCTGGGCAACCTCATGGGCCCCAATTTCGCCGGAAAAGCCATTGACGCGGTCAGCGCCGGGCCGGGAAGGGTGGATATGGGGCAGGTAACCCGGTACGCCATGCTGATGCTCCTGTTTTATGTGTGCAGCAACCTGCTCAGCTTCGGCGTCACCCTGGGCATGATGCGGGTGGGCCGCCGGATCGCCCAGAATATGCGGCGGGACGTATTCAACAAGCTGATGACGCTGCCGGTGAGCTATTTTGACAAGCACCAGGCCGGCGACATCATTTCCCGGGTTTCCTATGATATCGACGTGGTGACCATGAGCCTGTCAACGGACGTTGTGCATATCGTCACCAGCCTGGTCACGGTCATCGGCAGCTTCGTCATGATGTGCACCATTTCCCTCCCACTGGTATTGTGCATGGTATTCACCATCCCCGTATCCATTCTCTTTACCCGGCACATGAGCAAAAAAACGCGCCCCCTTTACGCCAAACGCAGCGCGTCCTACGGCAGAATGAACGGCTTTACGGAGGAAATGTTCAGCGGGCAGAAAACCATCCTGGCTTACGCCCAGGAGGACCAGATCAGCGAAAAATTTTCCCGGATCAACCGGAACGCCGCGGAGGCCTACAAAAACGCCGACGGCGTCGGCATGACCATGGGGCCCACCATCGGCCTGATCAGCAATATCGGCCTGGCCGCCATCGGCATGGGCGGCGCGATCCTGTATATGTTCAAAATCGTGACCCTGGGCCAGATTTCCAGCTTCGTGCTCTACAGCCGCAAATTCTCCGGCCCCATCAACGAAATCGCCAATATCATCAACGAAATCTTTTCCGCCCTGGCGGCGTCGGAGCGCGTATTCCAGCTGTTGGACGAGCCGGAGGAAGCGGCCGACCTGTACGGCGCCCAGGAATTGAAGGACTGCCGGGGCGATGTGGAAGCCGAGCACGTGACCTTTGGCTACCTGCCCGGCAAAACCATCCTGCATGACTTCAATCTGAAAGCCGACGCGGGCAAAACCATCGCCATCGTGGGGCACACCGGCGCCGGGAAAACCACCCTCATCAACCTGCTCATGCGCTTCTACGACGCGGACAGCGGGGAGATCCGCGTGGACGGGAAGGAGCACCGGCAGTATACCATGGAAAGCCTGCGCCGCAGTTACGCCATGGTGCTGCAGGATACCTGGGTCTTTGCCGGCACCATCTATGACAACATCGCCTACGGCAAGGAAAACGCCACCATGGAAGAGGTGGTGGCCGCCGCCAAGGCCGCCCGGATCCACAATTACATCATGCGCCTGCCCCAGGGCTATCATACCGTCATCAGCGAGGACGGGGGCAACATCAGCAAAGGCCAGAAGCAATTGCTCACCATCGCCCGGGCCATGCTGTACAATACCCATATGCTGATCCTGGATGAAGCCACCAGCAACGTGGATACCAGCACCGAGCGCCAGGTGCAAAAGGCCATGCAGAACCTGATGAAGGGCCGCACCTGCTTTGTGATCGCCCATCGCCTGTCCACCATCCAGAACGCAGACAAGATCCTGGTGGTGGATCACGGGGATGTGATGGAGCAGGGCACCCACGAAGAACTGATGGAAAAGAAAGGCTTCTATTACAGGCTGTACGCCAGCCAGTTTGAATGACGGGCATCTTTTCCCCTGACAGCAGGGGAACAGCGGCAGGGCAAAGAATATTTATAAAATATTCATAGAAGGAGCAGAGGAAGCCAGTATGGAAATTTTTGATCTCTACACAGCCGACCGGGAAAAAACAGAAAAGAAAATGGTGCGGGGCCAGCCGGTCCCCAAGGGATATTACCGGCTGGTGGTCCACGTCTGCATTTTCGATCCGGAAGGCCGCATGCTGATCCAGCAGCGCCAGCCCTTCAAGAAAGGCTGGTCCAACCTCTGGGATGTCAGCGTGGGCGGCAGCGCAATATCCGGAGACGGCAGCCGGTCCGCAGCAGAGCGCGAAACCCGGGAGGAGCTGGGGCTCCAGCTGGATCTTTCGCAGGCCCGCCCATCGGTGACCCTCCATTGGGAGGACGGCTTTGACGATTATTATGTCCTGACGCAGCCGGTGGATCTGGCCTCCCTGCGTCTGCAGTATGAGGAAGTGCAGGCGGTGCGCTGGGCGGACAAAGAGGAAATCCTGCAGATGATCGACGACGGGCGGTTCATTCCCTATGAAAAGAGCCTGATCGAGCTGCTCTTCTTCCGCAGGAATCACCTGAGCGCCCATACCCGGAGCGATCCCACCAACGATTAAAGCGTTATTTGCCGGGAAGAGATTGTTTCGATTCGGCGGGAGCTGCACCATGAATCTGAAAAACGTGTATTTCATCCAGGGGACGGCATACGCCGGAAAATCCACTCTGGTCATCGCCCTGGCGGAAAAATACCGCGGCATTGCCTGCAGGGAAAACTACCATGAGCAATTGATGGATGGCAGGCTGGACAAAAAGGAATTCCCCTGCCTGTGCTACACCCGGGATCTTCAGGACTGGCACGATTTCATCCGGCGCACGCCCGATGCATACGAAGCCTGGGTGGACGGCTGCTCCGCGGAGTGCGAGAAGCTGGAATTGCGGCTGCTGGATGAGATCAGCGAGCGGGGAAAGCCGGTATTCGTCGACACCAATATTTCTTTGGACACCCTGGGCCGCCTGACGGACAGGCGGCACGTGCTGGTCATGCTGGCGGATCCGGAGATCTCGGTCCGCAGGTTCTTCGACCGGCCGGACAGGGAAAAGCAGTTCCTGTACCGCCTGATCCTGGAGGAGCCCGACCCCCGGTGGGCGCTGGAAAACTTCAGGCAGTGCCTGAAACGCGTCAATTCACAGGAGAGATACGACCGGTTTCTGCATGCCGGCTATCCCGTGATTTTCCGGGATGAAAACAGAAGCATTGATCAGACGCTGGCGCTGGCGGAAAAAGCCTTTGGCTTGTGAGGGGCATTCTCGTCTGAACAAAGAAAAACGGAGGCAGCATGGATTATCGCGTCATCGATGTTTCCCGGATGGATCCATTGTGGCAACTGCATCTGGCCTATAAAGCGGCCATCGGGGAAGAAGAACCGTCCAGGCAGGACAAGGAAAGGCTCCGGGCCGCCATGGAAAACAGGCAGATCCTGTTTTACGGCGCCTGGGAAAGCGATCTCCTGGTGGGCGTATGCTCCGTGACCGTGGGGTTTTCCACCTTCAATTACCAGCCCAGCGGGGTCTTTGAGGATTTCTATATCCTGCCGGAATACAGGCACCGGGGGATTGCCCGGAACCTGGTGCAGTTTGCCTTCCGGGAAAGCGGCGTCGGCTCTCTGACCGTGGGCTGCGCGGACTGCGACAGGGGCCTGTATCAGGCGCTGGGTTTCTCCGCTGCGCTGGGAAACCTGCTCGCCTTCGAATAAGGCGCCCGCAGCCTGGCTTTCCCGGATCCGCCGGAGACAAGCGGCAAAAACAGCAATTTTTTTGCAAAAGAGGGGATGAATGCCATGGATTTGATCAGTCAGAAAATGCGGAAGCTGGCGCCGGAAATGGATCCGCTGCGCATCGGCACGGGCTGGAAGCCGGAGGATCTGCAAAAGCCCCAGATCTTTGTGGAAAGCACCTTCGGGGACAGCCACCCGGGCAGCGCCCATCTGAACAGGCTGGTGGACGCCGTTCGGCGGGGAATCTCGGACGCCGGCGGTTTCGGCGCCCGGTATTTCTGCACCGATATGTGCGACGGCGAAAGCCAGGGCACCGACGGGATCAATTACAGCCTGGTGAGCCGGGAAATGATCGCCAACATGATCGAGATCCAGGCCGGCGCCACGCCCTTTGACGGCGCGGTGTTCCTGGCCAGCTGCGATAAGGGCATGCCGGGAAACCTGATGGGCATGGCCCGGGTCAATATCCCCTCCGTCATGGTGACCGGCGGCGTCATGAGCGCGGGGCCCGATATGCTGACCCTGGAACAGCTGGGTATGTACAGCGCCCAGTATGAGCGGGGCGAGATCGATGAAGACCGGCTGAACTTTGTCAAGCGCAATGCTTGTCCCGGCTGCGGCGCCTGCAGCTTCATCGGCACGGCTTCCACCATGCAGATCCTGTCGGAAGCGCTGGGGCTTTCGCTGCCCGGCAGCGCGCTGCTCCCCGCCGACAGCCAGGCGCTTATGGACTGCGCCTATCTTTCCGGCAAACAGGCCGTCAAGCTGGCGCTTTCCGGGCTGAAACCCCGGGATATCGTCAGCATGGACAGCGTGGAAAACGCCATCCTGGTGCACGCCGCCATCTCCGGCAGCACCAACGCCCTGCTGCATCTGCCGGCCATCTGCCATGAAATGGGCCTTCCTGTGGACGGGAATACCTTCGACCAGATCGGAAGAGCACACGTCTGAACTCCAGTCACCGCTCATTATCT
>CAZQAM010000078.1:1373-6939 GCA_964591355.1 uncultured Oscillospiraceae bacterium | reverse complement strand
CACCTCCCCCCTATCCTACACTCTTTCCCTACACGACGCTCTTCCGATCTGTAGTGGCCCAGGTCCAGGTCGGTTTCCGCGCCGTCCTCGGTCACATACACCTCCCCATGCTGATAGGGGCTCATGGTACCGGGATCCACGTTGATGTAGGGGTCCAGCTTCTGCGCCGCTACCTTGAGCCCTCGGGCTTTCAGCAGCCGCCCCAATGACGCCGCCGTGATGCCCTTGCCCAGGCCGGAGACCACGCCGCCGGTCACAAAAATGTATTTGGTCATGCTTTCATCCCCCTTAGCCAATCATGAATTTCTTTTGCGGCAGAGCGCCCGTCTGCCAAGGCCCTGACCACCAGGGATTGGCCATTTCGCATATCACCAGCCGAAAACAGCTTGCCCTCCAGGTGATGGGAGCCATCCCGGGGCAGCAGCCGTCCCCGCGCATCCACGGAAAGGGCAAAGCGGGACAGCGTTTCTTCTTCACAGCCGATGAAGCCCGCCGCAATCAGCAATAGATCGCAGGGCAGCGTTTGCTCCGTCCCCGGAACGGGCGTCAGCTTGCCATCGGATTGTTTTTGCAGCCGCACCGTTTCCAGACCGGAGATCCTGTTTTCTGCATTCACCCGAATGCTTTTGACGGTGGTTTCATAAACACGGGGATCGCTGCCCTGTAAGGAGATGGCCTCCACCTGGCCGTAATCGGTGCGCAGGATGCGGGGCCACTGGGGCCATGGGTTTCCTGCGGGCCTTTTTTCCGGGGCTTTAGGCATCATTTCCAGCTGCACAACGTTTTGGCAGCCCTGACGCAGTGCGGTGCCTACGCAGTCATTGCCCGTATCTCCGCCGCCTACCACGACGACGTGCTTCCCTTGGGCGGTGACCGCAGGCGCAGTTCCTGACAATACGCTCTGGGTGGCAGCGGTGAGATAATCTACGGCGAAATATATGCCTTCGGCATCCATGTGCTCCACTTGCAGGGAACGGGGCTTCCGGGAACCGCAGCACAAGAGCACCGCGTCGTAAGCATGCAGCAAATTGGGCGTCGCGGAGGTGTTCAGCAGGAAGGAAATGCCCTCCGCCTCCATCAGATGAATGCGCCGTGCAATGATTTCCTTTGGCAGCTTCATGTTGGGGATGCCGTACATGAGCAGCCCACCGGGGCGGTCTGACCGCTCCATCACCGTAACGGTATGGCCCAGCTGATTCAGTAAATCCGCTGCTGCCAATCCCGCGGGGCCGCTGCCCACCACAGTAATTTTTTTCCCGGTACGCACAGCGGGCATCCGGGGCTGTATCCAGCCATTGGCAAAGCCCGTTTCAATGAGATACAGCTCGTTGTCCCGGTTGGTCACGCCGTTATCCGCCAGGTTGCAGGCTTTCTCGCACAGCGCCGGGCATACCCGCCCTGTGAATTCCGGGAAAGGGGCGGTCAGCAGCAGCCGCTCCAGCGCTTCCTTCTCCTGGTCCTGATACAATAAATCGTTCCATTCGGGGATCAGGTTGTGCAAGGGGCACCCGAAATCCGACTGGCAGAAGGGCACGCCGCAGTCCATGCAGCGCCCCGCCTGGCAGCGCCGAGCGTCTGCAGGCTGAGACATGTGCAGATCGTCAAAATCCTGAAGCCTTTCCCGCGCATCCCGGTACGGGTTTTCCGTCCGGGGATATTCCATAAATCCTGTAGCCTTGCCCATACCGTCACGCCCCTTTCAGGAAGGATAAGTATTCGTCGGAGATCACCGCTTTGAATTTGGGCAGATACGCATCGAAGTGAGCGAGGATCTCCTTGGCTTTTTTCGAGCCCGTGGCCCGCTCGTGCAGCTGCAACAGACGCTGCAATTCGCCCGCCTGATTGGGCGCGATGGCGTAGATTTTCACGTGGCCCGGGTTCATGTGATCCTGCAAATCATCCTTTTCATCCAGCACCCAGGCGATGCCGCCCGACATACCGGCGGCAAAGTTATCGCCCACGGGACCCAGCACCGCCACCCGGCCCCCGGTCATGTATTCGCACCCGTGATCGCCCACGCCCTCCACCACGGCCCAGGCCCCGGAATTGCGCACGGCAAAGCGCTCGCCCGCCATCCCGGCAATAAAGGCGTGGCCCGAGGTGGCCCCGTACAGCGCCACGTTGCCGATCAGGGTGTCTTCCGGCTTCCACACGCTGTCCACCGGCGGGCAGACGGCGATCGTGCCGCCGGATAAGCCCTTGCCCAGGTAATCGTTGGCCACGCCGTACAGGGTGATCTGCTGACCCTGTGGCAAAAACGCCCCGAAGGATTGCCCGCCGCAGCCCTGGGCCTGGATGTGCCGGTTGCCTTTCAGCATGGTGCCGAAGGCCCGGTCGGTGGTCATGAGGTGCACGTGATCCTGGAAGAGCCGGGCGTCGGTGCGCTCGCTCAAATGGAAATCGTGCCGGGCGTCGGGCTGAAAGTGTGCGTTCCGGGCAAAGCCGATGAGATCGGTCAAATCCAGCTTCGCGTCCGGTTTCATTTTCAGCAGGTCGCTGCGTCCCACCAGTTCTTTCACGGTGCGGGCTCCCAGCTTCGCCATCACGCGCCGCATCTGTTCGGCGATGAACAGCATGAACCGCTCCACATATTCCGGCTTGCCGATAAAGCGTTTTCTCAGTTCCGGGTTCTGTGTGGCAATGCCAAAGGGGCAGGTGCCCAGATGGCACACCCGCATCATCCGGCAGCCCATGGCGATCAGCGGCGCGGTGGCAAAGCCAAATTCCTCCGCCCCCAGCAGCAGCGCCACCATCACATCGTGGCCGGTCATCAGCTTGCCGTCCGTTTCCAGCGTCACCTTCTGGCGAAGGCGATTCCGGCACAGTACCTGATGGGCTTCGGCCAGGCCGATTTCCCAGGGCAGGCCGGCATGATGAACGCTGCTCATGGGGGCCGCTCCCGTGCCGCCCTCGCCGCCGGAAATCAGGATGCCGCCCGCTCCGGCTTTCGCAACCCCGCTGGCGATGGTACCAACGCCGGTGGAGGAAACCAATTTAACGGTGATCTTGGCCTGCTCATTGGCGCATTGCAGATCGTAGATCAGCTCAGCCAGATCCTCGATGGAGTAAATATCATGGTGCGGCGGCGGAGAAATCAGGGAAATGCCCGGGGTGGAGCAGCGGGTTTTGGCCACGCTATCAGTCACCTTGGCCCCCGGCAGGTGGCCGCCCTCGCCAGGTTTCGCACCTTGGGCCATTTTGATCTGGATCTCCTGGGCGGAAAGCAGGTATTCCCTTGTAACACCAAAGCGGCCGGAAGCCACCTGCTTGATGGCGGAATTGAGATTCGTTCCATAACGTGCGGGCAATTCGCCTCCCTCGCCGCTGTTGCTCTTGCCGCCCAAATGGTTCATGGCCTGGGCCATGCACTCATGGGCTTCCTGGGAAATGGAGCCGTAGCTCATGGCCCCGGTACGGAAGCGCTTCACAATATCGGACGCGCTTTCCACTTCTTCCAGGGGGGTCTCCCGGCAGGCGTCAAAGCGGAAGGTCAGCATGGAACGGATGGTGCGGGGACCGTCGTTTTCCACATGCCGGGCGTACTGTTCAAACAGGCTTGCATCATTCGTCCACACCGCCTGCTGCAAAAGGTGAATGGTTTCGGGAGAATAAAGATGCTCCTCCGCGCCCTCGCCTGTGCGCAGCTTGTGCACGCCAATGCTGGGAAGGCCCCTTTCCATTCCGGCAAAGGCGGCAGCATGATGAAAGCGGCTGTCCGTTTCGATGGTATGCAAGTCTGCGCCACCCAACGCATAGGGCGTGTTGGTGAAGCAGGTTTCCACGAATTTTTCGTCCAGGCCCACGGCCTCGAACAGCTGGGCGCTCTGATAGGCCTGCAGGGTGGAAACGCCCATCTTGGAAGCGATTTTCAGCACCCCGGCGGTCAGCGCCCGGTCGTAATCGCGGATGGCTTCCTCCGGTTCCTTTTGCACCCGGCCTTTTTCACAAAGGGACCTGACGCAGTCATGAGCCAGGTAGGGATTCACCGCCCGGGCACCGTAGGCGATCAGCAGGGCCAGCTGGTGCACGTCCCGGGGTTCGCCGCTTTCCAGGATCACGGAAACCGCCGTGCGCTTCTTGATGCGGATCAGGTGCTGCTCCAGCGCTGATACCGCCAGCAGGGAGGGAATCGCAAGATGATCTTCGTCCACACCTTTATCGGATAAGATCAGGATATTGACGCCGTCCCTGCATGCCTGATCGCAGGCGGAAAAGAAAGCGTCCAACGCGGCTCGCAGGCTTGTCCCTTTGGCATATAAAAGAGAAATCGTGCGCACCGAAAAAGCGTGATGCTTAAGAGCCCGGATGCGGCCCAATTCTTCTTCCGTCAGCACCGGCGAGGACAATTCCAGCACGGTGCAGTTGTCCGGCCCGCCGGTCAGCAGATTGCCGTCGTCCCCGATATAGATGGAGCAGTCGGTTTTGATTTCCTCCCGCAGGGCGTCGATGGGCGGGTTGGTCACCTGGGCAAAGCGCTGTTTGAAATAATCGAATAAGGAAGGATGGGTTTTGCTCAGCGCCGCCATAGGCTCGTCTGCCCCCATGGACACAATGGGCTCCGCAGCGTTCTTCGCCATGGGCAGGATGATATGCTGCAGATCCTCCTGGGTGTAATGGAAGGCTTTGCACAGCTTCATCCGCGAGACTTCGTCCAGCGCTTCCTTGCCGCTTTGCATCTTGGGCAGATCGTTCAGCGTGATTAAATGCCGCATCCATTCAGCGTAGGGCTGGGCCTGGGCATAGCGGGTTTTCAATGCTTCGCTTTCCAGCAGTTCCCCAGTGCGCAAATCAGCTTCCAGCACGTCGCCGGATTTCAGTTTCCAGCGGCGCAGGATGTGGGCGTTTTCTTCAAACAACACCCCCGCTTCGGAGGAGAGGATCAGCCGCTTGTCGTCGGTCAGGGCGCAGCGCAGCGGCCGCAGGCCGTTCCGGTCCAAAGAGGCGCACACCGTGTCCCCATCGGAATAGAGGATGGCTGCCGGGCCGTCCCAGGGCTCCATCATGGTGGCGTAATAGCGGTACAGATCCCGCCAGGGGGAAGGCTGCTTTTTCCCCTGCCAGGGCTCCGGCAGCAGGATCATCCCCGCCAAAGACAGCGGGAAGCCGTTCATGTGCAGAAACTCGATGGTGTTGTCCAGCATCTGGCTGTCGCTGCCGCCATCCAGAACGACGGGCAGCACCCGTCGCATTTCGTTGCCCAAAACATCAGAATGCATGGTTTCTTCCCTGGCCTTCATCCGGTCATGGTTGCCCCGGATGGTGTTGATTTCGCCATTGTGCAGCAGCATCCTTTGGGGATGGGCCTTGCTCCAGGAAGGGAAGGTGTTGGTGGAAAAGCGGGAATGCACCAGGGCCATTGGAGAGGTATAGCGCACGTCCTGGAGATCGTCGTAGAAGGAGCGCAGCTGACTGACCAGCATCATGCCCTTATACACGATGGTTTTGCTGGACAGGGAGCAGATGTAGGTATCCATATCCTGCTTTTCAAACACCCGGCGCAAAATATAGAGCCGCCGGTCAAAATCCGCGCCGGCGGCGATGGAAGCGGGACGAGTCAAAAAGCATT
>CAZQAM010000078.1:0-1363 GCA_964591355.1 uncultured Oscillospiraceae bacterium | reverse complement strand
CCTATCCTACACTCTTT
Organism: uncultured Oscillospiraceae bacterium; assembly: GCA_964591355.1. Lineage (GTDB taxonomy): Bacteria > Bacillota > Clostridia > Christensenellales > Aristaeellaceae > RUG563. The sequence goes on along the minus strand of CAZQAM010000078.1, from coordinate 1,346 downwards.
CCCTACACGACGCTCTTCCGATCTGGACGATTCAAAAAGCATTGCCGGATGCGGGGCATGGTGCGGCGGGCTCCAGCGCCCAATTGGGCCGGAAGGCAGGGCACGTTCCGCCAGCCGAGAACCGTCATCCCTTCCGATAAAGCAAGCTGCTCAAAAATGCGGCGGATGTTCTCCGCGCCCACCTCATCCTCCGGCAGGAAAAACATGCCCACGCCATAATCCCCGCTCTGGCCTAAAGCAATTCCCTCCTCCTGGGCCCAGGCGGAAAACAGGGCGTGGGGAAGATTGGTCATGATGCCCACGCCGTCGCCGGTGGTGCCCAGGGCGTCGCTGCCCGCCCGATGGGCCAGGCGCTCCACGATGGACAGCGCCTGATCCACGGTGCGGTGGGTGCTTTTGCCGCTCAGGTCCACGATGGCCCCCACGCCGCAGCTTTCGTGCTCCAGTGCTTCTTGATATAACGGGTACTGTTTGTCCTTCATTGGTCCGTCTCCCTTGACGTGCGTAATATTTGCGCCGCGTAATCGGCCATTTTGACGCCATGGTTCATGGCGTACTGCTGCAGGAGGCGATGGGCTTCCGGCTCGGGGATGCCATGCTGGTTCATGAGGAGCCGTTTGGCCTGCTCTACGGTTTCTTTTTCCGTTCCCGCTCGCTTGGGCAGGCGCATCTGGTGCAGTTGGCTCAGCATCTGCACCGCCCCGATCAGCGCCTGAGAAGACAGGGGCAGCGGCAAACGGAAAATCTCCGGCGCTTCACAGCTTTCCAGCGCCAGGGGCTTGGCGACCAGCAGGATTTGGATGCGATCCCCATAATCCCATTGCAATTCATCCGGCTTGCAATCCGGAAGCACGCCCATCAGCACCACGATGCCGTCCTCGCATTCGTTAATGGTGCGTCTCAGTTCGCTCCCGGAAGCGCAGCATCGAAACACGGAAAAGCCGGAGGAGGAAAGCAGGCGCGACACATGTTCCCGGCTCGTTTCCGATGCGCTGGCAACGACAATTCTCGCCATTCCCGTTTCCCCCTTCCGCGCTCTTTCGGTTCAAAGACTCAGTACATCACAATATACCGTTCGATTTCCCACTTGCTCACGTGGGTGCGGTAGGCGTCCCAGTCCTTTTCCTTGCCCTCCACGTACTGGGAAAGCACGTGCTCACCCAGGCAGGAGCAAATCACATCGTCCTCTTTCAGGCAGTCGATGGCTTCCCGCAGCGTGCCGGGCAGGGACTTGATGCCCTTTGCCTCCCGGGTGGCTCCATCCATAGCAAAGATGTTTTCGGTGATTTCGTCCGGGGGCGTCAGGCCCCGTTCAATGCCGTCCAGGCCCGCGGCCAGGCACACCG
>CAZQAM010000077.1:0-6952 GCA_964591355.1 uncultured Oscillospiraceae bacterium | reverse complement strand
CGGTTTCAGCCTGCCCTTTTGATTCTCCTGTGCGCTTTGCGCACAGGCCGCGCGGCATAGCCGCGCAGCCCGGGAGCGGTGACGCGTCGGCGTTTCTCATTATAACCCGCTGCGGATGCGGCGGCAAAGTCGCCTTCTCTGGTTCTCTCTTCGGCTCCGAAGAGAGAACGCCTCGTTTATCCTCCGGGCTTTATGCCAGCAGCTTTTTCGCCTCTTCGGTCATCCGGTCGTTGAGGGCGTCCACGTCCTCCTGGCTGCCGGCCTTCGTTGCCACGTAGAGCTTGATCTTGGGCTCGGTGCCGCTGGGGCGGACGCAGACCCAGTTGTCGTTTTCCATTTCAAAATAGATGACGTCGGACGCGGGATAATCCAGCCTGGTTTCGACGCCTCTTTCGATGCGGATGCCCCTCTTGAAATCCTTCACGGCGGTGACCTTCACGCCGGCGATCTCAGCGGGATAGTTTTCCCGAAGGGCGGCCATGATGGACCGGATTTTCTCCACGCCGTCCTTGCCGGGCAGGGTGACGGATACGCCCTTTTCCTTGAAATAGCCGTATTTCCGGTACAAGGCCTGAAGGGCGTCGTAGAGGGTTTCGCCCCTTTCCATGCAGGCGCAGGCCGCTTCGCAGACCAGCAGGGACGCGTTGACGGCGTCCTTGTCCCTTACCTGGGTGCCGGAGAGGAAGCCAAAGCTTTCTTCAAAGCCGAAAAGGAAGGTATGCTTTCCGGTCTCCTCAAACTGCTGGATCTTTTCGCCGATGAACTTGAAGCCGGTGAGCACCTCGTAGAGAGCGACGCCGTAATCCTTGGCGATGACGTCGGCCATCCGGGTGGACACGATGGATTTCACCACCGCGCCGTTCAGGGGCAGGGTGCCTTTTTCTTTGCGGCTGCGCAGGATATGGGAAAGCATGAGGCAGGCGATCTGGTTGCCCGTCAGGGTATGGAACTGGCCCTGCCCGTCCCGCACGGCGGCGCCCAGGCGGTCGCAGTCCGGGTCGGTGCCGAATACCAGCGTGGCGCCCACCTGATCCGCCAGCGGAATGGCCAGCTTGAAAGCGGCGGGGTCTTCCGGGTTGGGAGCGGTCACGGTGGGGAAGCGGCCGTCGGGCAGCTCCTGCTCCGGCACCACGGTGACCCGGACGCCCAGCTCCCTGAGCACCCGGCGCACGGGCACGTTGCCGCTGCCGTGGAGGGGAGTATAGACGATATTGAGGTCCTTGCCCTTTTCCTCCAGCAATTCGGGGCGGAGGGAAAGGGATTTGATCATGGCGGTGTAGTCGTCGTCCACTTCCTTTTTGCCGATGATCTGCAGAAGGCCCTTTTCGATGGCCTCCTTTTCATCCATGGGCACGCAGTCGGTATACTGCAGGGCGCGGATGAAGCCGGTCACGGCGTCGGCGGCCTCGGGGCCCAGCTGCGCGCCGTCGGCGGCGTAGACCTTGTAGCCGTTGTACTGGGGCGGGTTATGGCTGGCGGTGATCACCACGCCGGCGCAGGCGTTCAGATGCCGGACGGCATAAGAGAGGACCGGCACGGGCCGGAGGGACTCGAACAGATACGCTTTCACGCCGCAGGCGGCCAGGGTCAGCGCCGTTTCCCGGGCGAACACATCGCTTTTGATGCGGCTGTCATACGCGATGGCCACGCCCTGGGATTGCACCCCCTGGGCGATCAGGTACTGGGCCAGGCCCTTGGTGGCCCGGCGGACATTATAGATATTCATCCGGTTGGCGCCCATGCCCAATACGCCCCGGAGGCCCGCCGTGCCAAAGGACAGTTCGGTATAAAACCTGTCTTCGATCTCTTTTTCGTCGTCCGCAATACTCCGCAGTTCGGATACCGTTTCCGGATCAGCGGCAAACAGATCCAGCCATTTCCGGTATTCTTCCCGATAATTCATCAAGGATCACCCCTCCCGGTCAGATTTTCCTATCCATTATTATACAGGATTGCCGGGCGGCCCGCAAGAGCGTAACGGACGAAAAACCGCGGCATATTCTGAAAAACAAGGGGGTCGAGGGCCATGCGCTTGTGGGTGGCGGACGGGGAAAAGGGGCTGATGCTGCTGGATGAAAACAGCTGCCGGGCGATGGGAGCGGAGGGGAGGCTTCTGTGCCGCGGCCAGGGACGTATTTTCTGCGCCGGGGACAGGGCCTGTTTCTGCTGCGACGAAGCGGGGGCGCCGCTGATGCAGTTTCCCACTCCCTCCGGCGTGTGCGGCATGGAGGCGGGGCAGGGGATGGTGTATCTTTTGTCCTCCGACTGCGACAGCCTGAGCGCCTGGTCCGCCCGGACGGGGGAAATGGTTTTTTCCGCGCCTTCCGGGGTGTATCCCCGGGGCCTGGCGATGCACCCCGATGGGCGGCACCTGGCGGTGGCCGGCGGCGCGGCGGGGGAGGTATGGGTGTTCAATGAGCGGCTGGAAACGCTGCGGGTGTACCGGGTGCCCGGGGTGGCGGTGGGAGTCTGCTTTCTGCAGAAGGGGCTGGCTGTGCTGTGCGCCGTGGACGGGAAGGGCGATGAATTGTCCGGATTGCTGCTGCGCATCAGCCCTATGGGCGTGATTTCGGAATGGTTCAGCTGTCCGGAAGCGCCCTGCTGCCTGTGCCGGGCGGGAAACGGCTGCGCCGCGGCCTGCCATCAAAAAGTGTATTTTCTTTCGGAGGAGGGAAGGATCCGCCGCACGCTTTTCTGCGCGTATCCGGAGCGCGTGCGCTGCTGCGGCGGCCTGACCCTGATCGCCGATCCCTGGCAGGGAAAGGTCCTGCTGGAAAACGGCGCCTGCGTTTACGCGGGAGGCGCGCCGGGAGACGCGCTGCTTTTGCGGGAGGAAGGCGCAAAGTGAAGGGGGCGGGAGGGGTCTTCCGGCTTTCAAAACAGGAAGCCGGAATTTTTGTTTGATCCGGCAGGAAAAAGGAGAAAGAGGGAGAATAACAGAAAAAGGGTTAGGATGAGGCTTCCCTTTACCGGGAAGTATTCATGGATATTTTTCCAGACCTTCATCACCGAAAATCCAGGAGAATGGGGGAAGAAACGGAATGGACAAAACCGAAATCCTGCAGGCGCTGACCAAGGAAAGGGAAGCGGTGCTGCGCGGCGACGCTGAAAGGATCGCCCGGCAGCATGCGCAGGGCAAGTGCACCGCCCGGGAGCGGGTGAGCAAGCTCTTTGACGACGGCAGCTTTGTGGAGATCGACGCCCTGAAGGCAGACAGCCATCTGACGGCGGGCTGCGGCACGGTGAACGGCCAGGCAGTCTACTGCTTTGCCCAGGACTTCGCTTCCTGCGGCGGCGCCATGAGCCAGTCCCAGGCTGAAAAGATCCTGAAGGTGCTGCGCAAGGCCCGGATCACCGGCGCGCCGGTGGTGGCGCTGCTGGACAGCGCTGGTGTCAAGATCAGCGAAGGCCCCGGGGCGCTGCCCGCTTACGCGGAGATCCTCAGCGCCATGGCGCGGCTCAGCGGCGTGTGCCCGCTGATCGTCAGCGTAATGGGGCCCTGCACCGGCGCCGCCACGCTGATGACGCAGTTGGCCGATATCGCCATCCAGGTGAAAAAAGGCGAGATCGCTCTGCATCCAGCGCTGGTCATGAACAGCGAAAAAGGAAAAGAAAAGACCGGGGAACAGCTCTTTGGCCCCGAAACCATGGCCAAACAGGGCGCCGTGGCGCTGACGGCGGAGACCGAAGAGGATGCCGCTGCCCTGATCGCTGCCCTGATCGATCTGCTGCCCGGCAGCAATATGGAAGACGCGCCGCTGCTCCTGGACACCGATGATCTGAACCGCGCCCTGGTGTGCGAGGATGCCGAGGACGCCGCTGCCCTGATCGCCGATCTGGCGGATGAAGGCAAGGTCATCGAATTGTACAGGGAGCACGGAAAAGCGGTCCTGACCGCGCTTTTGCGCATGGGCGGCCGCACGGTGGGCATCGTAGCCAATGATCACGCCGTGGGCGACGGCCGGCTCTGCGCCTGCTCCGCCAAGAAAGCCGCCCGGTTCGTGAGGCTGTGCGACTGCTATCAGATCCCCGTGGTGTCCCTGGTGAATACCGACGGCATGGCGGTGCCTCCCCAGGACAAGCAGGGCCTGTTCCTCCGGGGCGCGGCCGATCTGCTCTACGCTTATGCCGAAGCCACCGCGCCCAAGATCGCCGTGATCACCGGCAACGCCGTGGGCGCTGCTTATATCGCCATGGGCGGCCAGTCCATCGCCGATGTCACCTACGCCTGGCCCGATGCCATGATCGCGCCTTTGACGAAGGAAACAGCGGTGCAGACCATGGACGGGGAAAAGCTCAGCGCCGGGGAAAGCCGGGAAGCGCTGGAGGAAGCCTACGCCGCTTCCTGCGGTGCGCTGGCCGCCGCCCAGAAGGGCATCGTGGACGACGTGATCGCCCCTGCCGATACCCGCAAATACATCCTGGCCGCTCTTGAACTGCTGGCCACGAAGCATGATGTGAATCTGCCCAAGAAGCACGGCAATCTGCCGCTGTAAGGAGGGTCGGCATGGAAAGATTAACGCTGGGCCTGTCCACTACGGTGATCGGCATGCTGGTGGTGTTTTTCGGGCTGATCATCCTGATTCTGTGCATTTATGTCATGACCAGCATTACCGGCCGCAAGGCGAAAAAGGCCGCTTTGCCTGAAACCAAGGCCGCGCCTGCGCCGGAAGTGCCTTCCGCCCCTGCAGAGGAAGAGGAAGCGGAAGATGACGGCGCCGTGGTGGCTGCCATTACTGCCGCCATCGCCCTGCTTTTTGAAAAAGAAAACAATCCCGGCGGCTTCGTGGTGCGCCGCATCCGCCGGAATGTGACTTCCTCCGCCCGCGCCCGGGCAGCCCGGGATGAGCAGATCTTCAGCAGGCTGTAAGCTGCTGCGGGAAAACAAAAGCCGATTTTCCCGGGCTGTGAAGTCTGCATTCTGCATATCCCGGCACAATTCAAGGAACGCAACGATCGAAAGGAGCAAATAATCATGCGGAAGTTCAATATCACCGTCAACGGCGCTGTATATGAAGTGGAAGTGGAAGAAGTGGCTGCGGAGGGCGCCGCCCCCGCCGCTCCCGTGAAGGCTGCTGCCCCGGCCCCCAAAGCCGCCCCCGCTGCAAAACCCGCCCCCGCCCCCGCCAAGGCTGCCCCCGTGGCCGCCGGCGCCAAGGTGAACGCCCCCATGCCCGGCACCATCCTGGATGTGAAGGTGGCCCAGGGCCAGAGCGTCAAAAAGGGCGATGTGCTGATGGTTCTGGAAGCCATGAAGATGGAAAACGAAATCATGAGCCCCCAGGACGGCACCGTGGCCCAGGTCAATGTGGCCAAGGGCGCCTCTGTCAATTCCGGGGATGTGCTGTGCGTGCTGAACTGACGGGATGGATCCTGGAATGAAAAAGTTTTCTGAAAGGAGCAGATTCCGTGAATGATATTCTGAAAACGCTGGGACGGCTGGCGGGAGAATCGGGCCTGGCCAAGTTTCTGGCCGATCCCCTGGCGCTGGTGATGGTAGGGATTGCCTGTTTTCTGATCTACCTGGCCATCGTCAAGAAATTCGAGCCCCTGCTGCTGCTGCCCATCGCGTTCGGCATGCTGTTGACCAACCTGCTGGGCAGCGAGGTCTTCCACGAAGCGCTGTTCGCCGGCGGCCACGCCAACTGGAGCCTGTTCGGCGGAGCGGTGCTCATTGACGCCAAGGACCTGGCGGTGGACGTCAACGCCCTGGTGGTGAATTCCTCCGGCGCCGTGCTGCAGCAGATCGGCGAAAGCTTCCAGGCTTTCGGCCAGATCACCGGCGCTACCGGCGTCGCCGGAAGCGCCCTGGCGCCCCTCAGCCAGGTGATGGAATACATGGCCGGCAATGGCGCGGCCACCACCATCATCCTCAAGGACGCTTTCCTTTCCGGCAGTCAGGTCTTTACCGCCGCCGGGACCCTGGCGGCCACCGCGGGGCAGAGCATCAGCCCCGGATTGCTGGATTATCTGTATCTGGGCGTGAAGCTGGGCATTTATCCCTGCCTGATCTTCATCGGCGTCGGCGCGGGGACGGATTTCGGCCCCCTCATTGCCAACCCCAAGACGCTGCTGCTGGGCGCTGCCGCGCAGCTGGGCATTTTCCTCACGTTCATGGGCGCCTCCCTGCTGGGCTTTGCGCCCAATGAGGCCGGCGCCATCGGCATTATCGGCGGCGCCGACGGCCCCACCGCCATCTGGCTCACCGGCAAACTGGCGCCCCACCTGCTGGGCCCCATCGCCGTGGCCGCCTACAGCTACATGGCGCTGGTTCCCGTGATCCAGCCCCCCATCATGAAAGCGCTGACCACCAAGAAAGAGCGTCAGATTGTGATGGAGCAATTGCGGCCCGTTTCCCACACCGAAAAGGTGCTCTTCCCCATCGTGGTCACCATCCTGGTGAGCCTGCTTCTGCCCTCGGCCACGCCCCTGGTCGGCTGCCTGATGCTGGGCAACCTGATGCGGGAGTGCGGCGTAGTGGAACGCCTGAACAAGACGGTGCAGAACGAATTGATGAACATCGTCACCATCTTCCTGGGCATTACGGTGGGCGCTACCGCCACCGCCGCCACCTTCCTGCGCCTGCAGACCATTGAGATCATCGTGCTGGGCGTGGTGGCTTTCGGCTGCGGCACCGCGGGCGGCCTGCTTCTGGCCAAGCTGATGAACAAGCTCTCCGGCGGCAGGATCAATCCGCTGATCGGCTCTGCCGGCGTCAGCGCTGTGCCCATGGCGGCCCGTGTTTCCCAGGTGGTGGGCCAGAAGGAGAATCCCGGCAATTTCCTTCTGATGCACGCCATGGGCCCCAACGTGGCCGGCGTTATCGGCTCCGCCATCGCGGCCGGCGTCCTGCTCAGCATGTTTGGCTGACGCCAAACATGCTGCGGACAAAATGAATGCTCATTTTGTCCGGTTGGCAGATTTTCCTGTGGCCTGGCGGCAGATCGGAAGA
>CAZQAM010000076.1:0-6960 GCA_964591355.1 uncultured Oscillospiraceae bacterium | reverse complement strand
CCCCACCCTATCCTACACTCTTTCCCTACACGACGCTCTTCCGATCTAGCGTTTTTTTCAGCATACGGCATGGCAGACCGGATCCGGGAATTTGATGTATCCAGCGCCACCGTGGATCTGGCGGCGCAGGCTTTGGGCTGCGAACCCTGCCGGATCGCCAAGTCGCTTTCCTTTCTCGTGGATGGAAAAGCCCTTTTGGTTGTGGCGGCCGGCGACGCAAAAATCGACAACGCGAAGTACAAGGCGCAGTTTGGGGCAAAAGCGAAAATGCTCACGCCCGGAGAGGTGGAGGACCTGGTGGGTCACGCGGTGGGCGGCGTGTGTCCCTTCGCCATCCGGGAAAATGTGCCCGTCTATCTGGATGAATCCCTGAAACGGTTCTCCACCGTGTTCCCCGCCTGCGGCAGCAGCAACAGCGCCATCGAGCTGACGCTGCCCGAACTGGAAAAGTATTCAGGCTATATTGCCTGGATTGACGTATGCAAAAACTGGCAGGCGTGACGTCGGCCGGCATTTTCCGGCCTGCGTGCACAAAAACGCCTTGAAACCGCAGTGAAAAAACAGGGAAAAGACAGATTTCCCCTTGATGTCTCTGCGGTTTTCTTTTATAATGTGTCAAATAACAGCATGGGTGTCAGGAAGACGCCCCGTGCTGTTTGGATAAAGTAAGGAGGAATCTGCAATGAAGAAAATGCTTGCTCTGCTCATGGCGGCTGCCATGCTGATGTGCGCCCTGCCCGCTTTTGCCGAGGACGACGTTATTACTTTGAAGATCGCCCATATCGGCCCCACCACCGGCGCGGCCGCCCTGTACGGCCTGGCCACCCTCCACGGCGCTGAAGTAGCCGCGGAAGAAATCAACGCCGCCGGCGGCAAATACCGGATCGAGCTGATCAACGAAGACGACGAGCACAACGTGGAAAAGGTCATCAACGCCTACAACGCCGCTTTGGATGCCGGCGCGCAGATGATCCTGGGCACCACCACCTCCAAGCCCTGCGAAGCGGCTTCCGCGCTGGGCTATGAGGAGCGCGTGTTCTTCCTCACGCCCTCCGCTTCCTCCACCGCCGTCATCGAGGACAAGGACAACGTATTCCAGATCTGCTTCACCGACCCCAACCAGGGCAAGGCGTCCGCCCAGTATATCGCCGGCCATAACCTGGGCACCAAGATCGCCGTGATCTACAACAACGCCGACGTGTACTCCACCGGCATCCGGGATACCTTTGTGGAAGAAAGCAAGGCGCTGGGCCTGGAGATCGTCAGCGAAACCACCTTCACCGATGAAACCACGGACTTCTCCGTGCAGGTGGCCGACGCTCAGAACGCCGGCGCGGAAATCGTGTTCCTGCCCATTTATTACACCCCCGCTTCCATGATCCTCAAGACCGCCGCCAACAAGGAATACAAGCCCCTGTTCTTCGGCGTGGACGGCATGGACGGCATCCTCAGCGTGGAAGGCTTCGATACCTCCCTGGCCGAGGGCGTCATGCTGCTGACCCCCTTCGTGGCCACTTCCACCGATGAAAGGGTCGTCAGCTTCGTTCAGAAGTATCAGGCTGCCTACAATGAAATCCCGATCCAGTTCGCCGCCGACGCGTATGACGGCATCTACATCCTGGTGGCCGCGGCTGAAAAGGCCGGCATCACCAGCGAAATGACCGCCGAGGAAGCCTGCGATCTGCTGATCGCCGCCATGCAGGAAATCACGGTGGACGGCATCACCGGCTCCATGACCTGGGATGCCTCCGGCGCCGTCACCAAGACCCCCATGGCCGCTACCATCGTCAACGGCGAATACGTGTTTGAGTAATCCGGGCTTTATTCTGCCCGGCGAATGAAAAGCGGGCTGGCCTGCCGAAAACGGGCCAGTCCCGCATTTTCGTTTAATTTGGAGCAAACGGGAGCATGCCCTCTGCATGCACTCCTCATCGCAAAAAATCCGTCATGAGGGGGATTCGGCCCTATGATTTTTCTGGATAACCTGATCAACGGTCTCAGCCTGGGCAGCATTTACGCCATCATCGCCCTGGGCTATACGATGGTGTACGGCATCGCCAAAATGCTGAATTTCGCCCACGGCGACATCATCATGGTGGGCGCGTACATGGCGTTCTGCGGATTGCAGTACTGGGGCCTGCCCCCTGTCGCGGCGATCCTGGTAGCCATGGCGGTCTGCACTGTGCTGGGCATCACCATCGAGGGGCTGGCCTACCGCCCGCTGCGCCAGGCGGCCAGCCTGGCGGTGCTGATCACCGCCATCGGCATGAGCTATCTGCTGCAGAATATCGCGCTGATGATCTGGGGCGCCAATCCCAAGGCGTTTCCCCCCACGTTCATCAACAGCTCCATCCTGCACATCGGGGATTTGAGCATTGCCAGCGCCACCCTCTACACCATTGCGGCCAATGTGGTCATCATGATCGCGCTTACGCTGTTCACCGCCAAGACCAAAATGGGCAAGGCCATGCGCTGCGTCAGCGAGGACCGGGGAGCGGCGGAGCTGATGGGCATCAGCGTGAACCGCACCATTTCCCTGACCTTCGCCATCGGCTCTGCCCTGGCGGCCATCGCGGGGGTGCTGCTGTGCTCCTCCTATCCCATCCTGCAGCCCACCACCGGCTCCATGCCCGGCATCAAGGCGTTCACCGCCGCCGTGTTCGGGGGCATCGGGTCCATTCCCGGGGCCATGCTGGGGGGCGTGCTGCTGGGCGTGATCGAAATCTTCAGCAAGGCGTATATCTCCACGGAGCTGGGGGACGCCATCGTGTTTGCCGTGCTCATCGTGGTGCTGCTGGTGAAGCCCACAGGGCTGCTGGGCAAACCGGTCAGAGAGAAGGTGTGACGGCATGAAAATGACAAAAGCCAAGCGAAACCGCCTTCTTTACACCATCGTCACCTTCGCCCTGGTGATCGGGGCGTTCCTGATTCTGCAGTCCATGATCGCAGGCAAGACCATCACCCGCTCCCTCAAGGGCCAGCTGGTGCCCATCTGCAGCTGGATCGTGATGGCCGTTTCCCTGAACCTGGTCATCGGCGTTTCCGGCGAACTGAGCCTGGGCCACGCCGGGTTCATGAGCATCGGCGCCTACACCGGCGCGGTGGTCAGCGGCGCGCTGCTCAACGTCTATCAGATTCAGGATACCACCCTGCGGCTGGTGATCGCCATCCTTGCCGGCGGCCTGCTGTCCGGCCTCATCGGCGCGCTGATTGGCATTCCCGTCCTGCGGCTGCGGGGGGACTATCTGGCCATCGTCACCCTGGCCTTCGGCGAAATCATCCGCAATCTGGTCAATGTGCTCTATATCGGCTCCGGGGACGGACGGCTGTATTTTTCCTTCCTGAACAAAAAGCTGCCCGACAGCGTGGTGATGCTGGTGGACGGGGCCAAGGGCGCGGTGAAGATCAAGCCCATTTCCACCTTTACCGCCGGATTCATCCTGGTGCTCCTGACGCTGGTGGTGGTGCTGAACCTGATCAATTCCCGGGCGGGCCGCGCCATCAAAGCCTGCCGGGACAACCGCATCGCCGCCGAATCCATGGGCGTGAACGTGACCAAATACAAGATGATGGCTTTCGTCACCGCCGCCGTGCTGGCCGGTATGGCCGGCGCCCTGTACGGGCTGAATTCCTCCACGGTGGTTCCCACCCAGTTCACCTTCAACCAGAGCATCAACGTGCTGGTGTTCGTGGTGCTGGGAGGGCTGGGCAACGTGCTGGGCAGCGTGATTTCCGCCACGCTGCTGACGGTGCTGCCCGAAATGCTGCGCGCGTTTGAGAATTACCGCATGCTGGTCTATGCCGTCGTGCTGATATTGGTCATGATCTTTACCAACAATCCCCTCATCCGTTCCTACTGGAACCGGTTCATGGGCGCCGTGAAAGCGCCGTTCCGCAGAAAAAAGGCCCCTTCGGATCAGGGAGGTGACGCGCAGTGAGCCAGCAGGAAAAACGCCGTTCCACCACCAGAATGGTGCCCGTGCCCACCAACAGCATCGTGCCCGAGCGCGACATCAATGAAATCCCCGTGCTGGAAACCCGGCATCTGGGCATCGAGTTCGGCGGGCTGAAAGCGGTGGAGGATTTCAACCTGACCATCGGCAAAACGGAAATCGCCGGCCTCATCGGCCCCAACGGCGCCGGCAAAACCACGGTATTCAACCTGATCACCAAGGTCTACGAGCCCACCAGCGGGGCGACCCTGGTCAACGGGCGGGACCTGCACGGCCTGAGCATCGCCCAGGCCACCAAGCTGGGCATCGCCCGCACCTTCCAGAATATCCGCCTGTTTGACAACATGACGGTGGAAGAAAACGTGCGCATCGGATTGCACAACAGCATCAAATACGATATGTTCAGCGGGATCCTGCGCCTGCCCCGGTACTGGATCCAGGAAAATCGCCAGCACGAAAGGGCGCTGGAACTGCTGCACATCTTCGGCATGGAAAAGCTGGCCGACGAACGGGCGGGCTCCCTGCCCTACGGCGTGCAGCGCAGGCTGGAAATCATCCGGGCGCTGGCCACCAATCCCAAACTTTTGCTGCTGGATGAGCCCGCCGCGGGCATGAACCCCCGGGAAACCGAGGAGCTGATGGAAAACATCGCCAGGATCCGGGATCAGTTCCAGATCGCCATCCTGCTCATCGAGCACGATATGAACCTAGTCATGGGCGTATGCGAGGGGATCTGCGTGCTGAATTTCGGCCGCATCATCGCCAAGGGCACCGCCAGCGAGATCCAGGCCAACCCCGTAGTCATCGAAGCCTATCTGGGCAAAAAGAAGGAGGGACGCGCATGAGCGAAAAGCATGCTTCCGCCCCGCTTCTCAAGGTCAGCGATCTGCATGTGTATTACGGCGCCATCCACGCCATCAAAGGGATTTCCCTGGAAGTGCATGAAAACGAGATCGTCACCCTGATCGGCGCCAACGGCGCGGGCAAATCCACCACCCTGAATACCATCGCGGGGCTTCTCAAGCCCCGGCAGGGCACGGTGGCGCTCAGCGGCCAGGCGCTCAACGGGCTGGGAGCCAGCAGGATCGTGCCCATGGGGCTGAGCCTCTGCCCGGAAGGCAGGCGCGTATTCCAGCAGATGACCGTGAAGGAGAATCTGGAAATGGGCGCCTTCTGCCGCAATCCTGCCGAAATCCCCGCATCCCTGGAGGACGTGTTCCAGCGGTTTCCCCGCCTGAAAGAGCGGGAGCGTCAAATCGCGGGCACCCTGTCCGGCGGCGAGCAGCAGATGCTGGCCATGGCCCGGGCGCTTATGTCCAAGCCCAGGCTGCTGATGCTGGACGAGCCTTCCATGGGCCTGGCGCCCATTCTGGTGGATCAGATTTTCTCCATCATCAGCGAGCTTCACGGCGCCGGGGTCACCATCCTACTGGTGGAGCAGAACGCCCAGATGGCCCTGACCGTGGCGGACCGGGCCTACGTGATGGAAACCGGGCTGATCACCATGCAGGGGCCGGCCCAGGAGTTGCTCCACAACGACGCCGTTCAGAAGGCGTACCTGGGATCGTAAAATCTCCAAAAAAAAGCGCAGCGCGCGGAAAGACCGGGCTTTGCCGCAATGGCACCGCAGCTTTCCAATTCTTCCGCGCCGCGCTTTTTCTTTTTCAAAATTATTCCGCTGAACTCTGCGCTGAAAAATCCTTCAGCGGCGTTTCCTCCATAAACCGCAATACCTGTTCCCGGCTCTTCAATGCCGTTCCCGCTCCCACCGCCGTTGTGCAGACCGCGCCGCAGGCGTTGGCGAAGCGGAGCGCTTCCTCCTCCGTTTTTCCCCGCAGGATCTCCGATACGAACCCGGCGGCGAAATGATCCCCCGCGCCGGTGGCGTCCACCGCATGGATGGCGTATGCCGGAAGACGGATGGTTTTTTCCATCGTTTTCAGCAGACACCCTCTGCCCCCCAGCTTGATGAGCACCCGCTTCACGCCGTATGCGAGCAGCGCCTCCGCCATCTCCTCCGGCCGTTCCTTCCCGCTGAGGTACTTTGCTTCGTCCTCGTTGGGCGAAAGATAATCGATCAACGGGAGGGAGGCGCGGAGATCCTCCATCTTCAAAAACCGGAAATTCGGCAGCTTGGTATCCGCAAATACCAATTGCCCCGCCGCTTTCGCCGCATGCAATACCGCATGGATCACTTCTGTTTCGTCAAAAGGCGCCCGGAAAAGGGAGCCGAGGATCAGCGCCCTGGCGCCCGTGAACGCGGCCGGATTCCACTCCGGATGGAAATTGTACCGGTGGGCCTGATTGGTGATGGATTTCCGGCTGCCGTCCCCGCGGACAAACATCGTCGTCACCGGCGTGCCTGGCCCTTTCATGACGTGCGATACATCAACGCCCTTCCGCTGCAGGGCGCCGCGCACCATGGCCCCCGCTTCATCCTCCCCCAGCGCGCAGACGATCCCCGTCTTCAGCCCCAGCTTCGCGGCGGCCAGCGCTTCATTGACGGCTTCTCCCCCAACGCTCAATGAGCAGGAATCCGCCAGATAGCCCGAGGCGGAAACCGGCTCCGGATTGAACCCCCGGATGAGGGAATCCACCAGCGCCATGCCGACGCAGATCACGTCATACTGCTTTTCCATTCCTTTTCTCCGTTTGAAGGCTGTGCCTTTTTACCAGCAGGCGATATTGGAATCCGCGCGGGATTCGGTGCCGCCTACCAACACGCCATTGTCCAGGCGCACGATCATCTGGCCCCGGCCGAAGGATGCGGTGTTCAGGTCCACGCGGATATCGTGGCCCATGCGCCGGAGGGCCCGGGCCAGCTGTGGATCAAAGCGGCTTTCCACCGTCACGCTGCCGTCCCGCATCCACTGCCAGCGGGGCGCGTCCAGCGCCTGCTGGGGATCCAGGGCAAAATCCACATAATTCATCACCACCTGCACGTGGCCCTGAGGCTGCATATAGCCGCCCATCACGCCGAAGGGGCCTACCGGCGCGCCGTCTTTCA
>CAZQAM010000075.1:0-7003 GCA_964591355.1 uncultured Oscillospiraceae bacterium | reverse complement strand
AAGATTTTCTCATGGGCGCCTTCGGAATAATCGTTTTCAAAAGACAGCATAAAACAGTTCCTTTCTTATAAGGAGTGCAATTCCGCTTCCATTTCGCCTGAGCGGCCGATCTTCAGGACGGCG
Source organism: uncultured Oscillospiraceae bacterium (assembly GCA_964591355.1). Classification (GTDB taxonomy): domain Bacteria; phylum Bacillota; class Clostridia; order Christensenellales; family Aristaeellaceae; genus RUG563. The sequence goes on along the minus strand of CAZQAM010000075.1, from coordinate 6,880 downwards.
TATTTCCCGTCCATGGCCGCGCCGGGGTTCAAAAGCAGGATGCCGCCGCGCCATTCCATTTTCTGCACGTGGGTGTGGCCATACAGCGCCGCCCGGGCCTGCTGCTCCCGGGCCAGACGCGTCAGATCATCCAGCCCTTTTTTCACGCGCTGCAGATGCCCGTGGGTGAGCAGAAACCGGACCCCGGAAAGGTCCACCAGGCTCATGGTATCGCTGCGGAACAGATCGCAGTTGCCCGCCGCCTGATACACGGGAAGGTCTGTCTGCAGATCCTTTAAATCCCAATACCCGTCTCCCAGATGAAAGAGCGCGTCGATTTTCTTCTCGGCCTCCATGGCCATCAGGATGGTATTCAGCCGGCCGGTATAGCCGTGGGAATCGCTGACGACGCCGATGCGCATTACATTAGATCCTCCATCAGCGGCAGCAGATTCTGCATGGCCTGGGCCCGGTGGCTGATCAGGTTCTTTTCCTCCTGGGGCATTTCGGCAAAGGTTTCACCACTGAGATACTCGAAATACGGATCATAGCCAAAGCCGCCGCTTCCCCGGGGGGTAAAGGTGATGACCCCGGGGCAGGCGCCCTCCGCGGTGCGGATCTCCCCATTGGGCAGCGCCAGGGCAATGGCGCAGATGAACTGAGCGGTGCGGTCCTCCGCGGGAACATCGGTCATTTTCTCAATGAGCAGCTCGTTGTTGGCCCGGTCATCCCCGTGCACGCCGGCATACCGGGCGGAATGGACGCCGGGCTCCCCGTCCAGGGCGTCCACGCTCAGGCCGCTGTCGTCGGCCAGGGCCATGAGGCCGGTGGCCTTCATGACGGCCCGGGCCTTGATCACGGCGTTTTCCTCAAAGGTGGCGCCGTTTTCGTCGATTTCTTCTTCAAAGCCCGCTTCCCGCATGGAGATCACCCGGAACCGGTCGTCCAGCATTTCGGAAATCTCCCGGATCTTGAAGGGATTGTTGCTGGCGATGACGATGGTGCGCCGGGGCGCGATGACTTCGGCGCGGCTGCCCAGGGCTTCCCTTTGCTTTTCCATCAGTTCGGCAATGCCGCTTTCCCCCAAAGCCAGGATCTGCCCAAGCTCCGACCTGGAAAAGGCCCGGCCCTCGCCGGTCCCCTGCAGCTCAATGAAGGCGCCGGTATCATCCATCACCAGGTTCATATCGGTCTGGGCCTGGGAATCCTCCCGGTAGCACAGATCCAGACAGGGCACATCCTCCACAATGCCCGCGCTGACGGCGGCCACCTGGTGCACGATGGGGCTTTCCGAAAGCCTGCCCTGGCGGATCAGATGGTCGATGGCGCAGCACAAGGCCACAAAGCCGCCGGTAATGGCGGCGGTGCGGGTGCCGCCGTCGGCCTCCAGCACATCGCAGTCAATGGTCACGGTGCGCTCGCCCAGGAACCGGCGGTCCACCGCCTGGCGCAGGGCGCGGCCGATAAGCCGGCTGATCTCCACGCTCCGGCCGTCCCTCTTCACTCCGTCCCGGGCCTTGCGGCGGCCGGTGGAGGCGGGCAGCATGGCGTATTCCGCCGTGAGCCAGCCCAGGCCCTGGCCTTTGAGGAAGGGCGGCACGGTATCTTCCACCGAGGCGGTGCAGATCACCCGGGTGCCGCCGGTGCTGATCAGGCAGCTTCCGTCGGCGGTGCCCACAAAATCCGGCAGGATTTCGCAGGGGCGCAGTTCATTGGGTTTCCGGTTATCGGGACGGGGCATCTTCATTCCTCCTTATGCGGCCGGTTATACCGGGGGCCCAGAGCGGCGTAGCGGCGGGTGATCCACTTGCAGATGCCGGAAAGCCCCGGATAGATCATGCGTTCGGAAATGTTGATATAATCCAGCTTGTCCCGGATCTCCAGTTTTGCCTCCGCCGGGATCACGATCCGGCGGAATGCGCTCTCCTCCACCGGCAGCTCATCCACAGCCACCGTCGGATCGGAGCACAGGGAAAAGAGGGCGTACTGGTTGGCGATGCGGTTCACGGCGCTGGCCGGCTCGAAAAACAGGGCGTAGGGCGTGGAGGAAAGTCGGCCCAGCGCGTCGAAATTCTCCCCGATCCTGTCCAGCATCTCCATGGTGAAAATATTGCCGCGCTCGGCGGTGAGCATCTGGCGGAGGGCCGGGGGCAGCTGACGGTTGATTTTTTCGATATCGGCGCAGTAGATCACTCCGTCCTGGTCATAGGCGTCCTGATCCTCCGTGGCGAAATGCGCCGCCACCAGGGGGGAATACGTCCAGTCCAGCAGCCGGGTGGGCAGGCCGTACTGCTGGGCCAGGGCCAGCAGCTGCCAGAAGGACGACACGCTGTGCAGATCGGCATAGCCGTACTTTTTGAAAGAGCGCAGCATCTGCTTTTCCAGCGTCATATCGTGGGCGCAGGCCCGGTTCAGGCTGGGCACCAGCCCCCAGTCCCGGTTGCTCATGCCCCGGTACACGCAGTTGTCCCGGTAGCGGAAGATGCTTTCATCCCACACATCCCGGAAAATGGCGGCCTGCAATTCATCCCAAGTGCGGATGACGGTTTCCTGCATAGGGCAAATCTCCTTTTCAGACATTGAAACACCGGAGGAAGCGCATGGATACCAAACGGAATTACCAGCGGGAAATGGAAGAAGAAATCGGGCGGCTCGGCGGGCAGCGGCCTTCGCTTTTGCTGCACAGCTGTTGCGGGCCCTGCTCCAGCGCCGTGCTGGAAAGGCTGACGGAGCATTTCGCCGTGACGCTTCTCTACTACAACCCCAACATCGAGCCGGAGGAAGAATACCTGCACCGGCTGAGCGAGCAAAAGCGGCTGCTTTCCCTCGCCCACAGCGAGGTGAAACTGCTGCCCTGCGCCTACGACCACGCGGCCTTTGAAGCCTTCGCGCCCGATATGGCTTCAGAACCGGAAGGGGGAAAAAGGTGCCTTCGCTGCTTTGCCCTCCGGCTGCAGTATACCGCCCGGCGGGCAAAGGAGGAAGGCTTCCCCTATTTCACCACTACCCTGTCCGTCAGCCCCCACAAAAACGCCGAAGCGCTGAACCGGATCGGAGAAGCCGCCGGGGAAATGTACGGCGTCAAATACCTGACGGCGGATTTCAAGAAGAAAAACGGCTATCTGCGCTCCCTGCAATTGTCGAAGGAATACGGCCTGTACCGCCAGGATTACTGCGGCTGCCTTTATTCCAAACCCAAATAGGACTGGCTGCCCAGGGTAATTTCCCCGCTGCGCAGCGCCTGCCGTCCCTCGTCTCCCTCGATCAGCAGCGCGCCGTCCTCCCCAACGCCCGTGACGTGGGCTTTTTTGGTTTGCCCCTGCTGCGTGAATGTGATTTCCTTTCCGATCAGGGGCATGCGGCTGCGGTAATACGCCAGGATGGAAGGGTCCTCCGGGTTTGCCAGCATCATCAAAAGATGCGCGCCGATGCGGCCGGCCAGTTCGCTGCGGTCGATCTCCGCGTCCAGCGCCCCGGCCGCGCCGGCTTCGGGGGGAAAGCCGCCGGGGGGCGTCAGCACATTGACGCCGATGCCCACCACCACGCCCTGACCGATTTTTTCCGCCAGGATGCCGCAGACCTTCCTGCCCCGGACGAAGATGTCGTTCACCCATTTGATGCGGGGCGTCAGGGGCGTCATTTCCTCAATGGCCCGGCACACCGCCGCCGCCGCCGCCACGGTGATTTTCCCGGGATCGGCGTTTTCCGGCGCCGCCGCCAGCAGGCTCATGTACAGCCCGGTGCCGGGGGGCGAAACAAACTGTCGGCCCAGGCGGCCCCGGCCCGCGGTCTGCTCCTCAGCGGCCAGCAGATAGGGGGGACGGATCTGCCCCGCCCGGGCGGCTTCCTTCAAACGCAGGTTGGTGGAATCCACCTTGTCCTCCACTTGGACGCCTGCCAGGGCAGCGGCCGCGCCGCCCGCTTCCGTCAGACGCTTCAAAACGGCGGCGATGTCCGCCGCCCGCAACGGTTCCATGCCCGGCCCTCCCTTTCTGCCCGTTTCAAAGTATTATACCTTTTTTGTCCCTGTCTGCCAAGGAGGAAAACGCGGGATTCGCGGGGGAATCTGTCTTCTAAATCTTATGATTGGCGGCGTGATCCCGGAAGCGTTCCGGTATCAGTTCATAATCAACAGAGGATTGCCGCTCGCCCAGCTGATCCGTCCAGGCATCGTAATTGACCCTTATCTTCTGAAAGCCCAATAATTCGTAAATATGCTGTGCTCTGAGGTTCTTTAGGTTTGTATCCAAAACGATCTTCGAATACCCCGCGGAAAACAGTTCTCTGATGAACACACTCAGAATGATTCGCCCGAGTCCTTTTCCCTGATAATCGGCTTCGCATATTTTGATGCCGATTTCCGCCGTGTGATCGCCTATGCTGCGATAATTCATTTCTCCGATCGGACGCCCGCAGTATTCAATGATCAGCGTACGCCCTTTTTCATCGCATTCGCGTGCAATTTGCCTGCTGACTTCATCTGCAGTGGTGCCGATCCCGTTCGGAAATCCAGCGTGGGCCATAACTGTTCCGTCATTCCACCAGTCTGCAAGCTGTTGGCAGTCTGCAAAAACAGCATTTCGAATACGGATTTCATTGAAACCAACGTCCATTATTTTACCTCCCCCACCCCCAATTTGCCGATTTCGATACAGCCAGAACACGGTTGGAGCCCGTTGCCATATCCCTGGATCAAAGGATTCCTGCGTTTTGAAGGGCCTTCAATATCCTTTGGGCGCACCAAAGGTACAGGGCGTCGTCCCCGCCGAAGGGATCAGGCACAGGAGGAGTGAGCGTCCGGATCTTCCCGGCGCTGCCGGGGAAGCGGCGGAGCAGCTCTTCCTTCTGGCTTTCGGTCATGGCGTAGACCGCCGATGCCGTTTCCATCAATTCTTCCGTCACAGGCTGCGCCCTGTGCCCTGCCAGGCTGCCGCCCATTTCCGCCGCGGCGCGGACGGCCTGGGGCGTGGCGGCGGCGCCGGATGCGGCATACAGCCCCGCCGAGGCGGCGTCAGCGCCCCGGGCTCGGGCCAGCGCGGCGGCCATGGGGCTGCGGCAGGTATTGCCGGTGCAGACAAACAGGATCATTTTTTCTCCTCCCGCGGCGGTTTTTTCCATTATAGCATGCCGAAATTCCCGGCGCAACCGTCCAAATCGCCGCCCCTGCCCCGGAATGCACCGGAAAGAAAAAAACTCTGAAAAAAAAGCTTGCGTTTTTATTCCGCTTATGATAGAATAACCGATGCTGATTATCAGCGAATGATCCGTGAGGAGGTGAAGGAAGTTGCCGAACATCAAGTCCGCCATGAAGCGTGTGAAGGTGAGCAAGAAAAAGAACCTGCGGAATCGTATGGTGAAGACGGGCGTTAAGACTGCCATCAAGAAATATCAGGTCGCACTGAATGAGGGCGTCGCCCCCGCCAGCGCGCAACTGAGCGCCACCGCCTCCGCTATCGATAAAGCGGCCGCCAAGGGCGTTATCCACAAGAACGCCGCCAACCGCAAAAAGGCCCGTTTGGCCAAGGCCCTCAGTAAGGTCAACGCGTAAAGGTTTTTCCTGCGCACAAACCCGCTTCATGGCGGGTTTTTTTTACGCCGCAGGCGGCCCTTTTCCGGCCGCAAAGGGCATCCATTCCGATGTCTTTTTTCCGTATTTTCCCATTTTCATTCCTCTCCGCGCAAAAAAACGCCGGAAAATCTCTTGACAAGGGGAAGGGGGAATGGTAAACTACACACAATTTCATAGCAAAGGCGATGACGAAGACGGCAGAAGAAGCGCCGTTCACCAGAGAGCCGGGGCAGCTGAAAACCGGCAGCGGATCTCTTCTTCAAAAAAGCCCATCCCTTCCGAGCCGAAGCGGTGAACCCCGGGCTGTTTTTCGCGATCAAGGCGCGCAAAGCAGAAAAAGCGGGAAGTAATCGTCTTCCGTGCAGGCCGCGTCAGGGCCAAAGGCTTGGAACACGAGCCTGAAGAGAGGCGCTATCAGCGCAATTTGAGTGGTACCGCGGGTTGAAGAAGCATCAGCTCGTCTCAAAGCAAAAACAACTTTGGGGCGGGCTTTTTCTTCGCCCCGGGCAAGGAGGAAAAATACCATGGATGTTTTGCAGGCACAGCATATCCCCGATCAGGTGCGCGAGGTGGCGGCCCGTATCCGGGAGCTCAGGGAAATCAGCGGCTATACCCAGGAGGAAATGGCCCGCTACACCGAAGTGCCGGTGGAAATGTACCGGGCTTACGAAAACGCGCAGGTGGATCTGCCCTTCACGTTCCTGCACAAGTGCGCCCTGACCTTCAAGGTGGAAATGATCGACCTGATGGAGGGCCGCAGCGCACAGCTGTCTTCCTACACCATCACCCGGAAAGGCGCAGGCGAAGTGACCGCCCGGGAGCAGGGCATCGATATCCGCAACCTGGCGCCCATGTTCCGCAAAAAAATTTCGGAGCCATATTTCGTCCGCTATACTTACGAGCCCGATTTGCAGGACAAGCCCATCCACACCACCACCCACTCCGGCCAGGAATTCGATTACATCCTTTCCGGCGCCCTGAAGGTGCAGGTGGGGGACCATGTGGAACTGCTCCGGGAAGGCGATTCCATTTATTACGATTCCCATACCCCTCACGGCATGATCGCCGCCGAAGGGCAGGACTGCGTGTTCCTTGCGGTGGTGCTGCCTGGCGAGGAAACGGAAGAGCGCCAGGTCATGCAGACCATCAAGGCCAGCATGCCCCAGGAAAAAGCCCTGGTCAGCGACAGATTCGTCCGCACAGTGGAGGACGAGGGCGGCGCGCTCAAGGATATCTCTTTCTCCAACCTGGAAAGCTTCAATTTCGCTTTCGACATCGTGGACGAGCTGGCCGAGCGCAGGCCCGACGCCCTGGCCATGCTGCATCTGGACA
>CAZQAM010000074.1:0-7022 GCA_964591355.1 uncultured Oscillospiraceae bacterium | reverse complement strand
AACGAGGAAAAAGCCATTACCTTCGGGGAATACAGGGAGCGGGTCTTTGCCTGCGCGTCGGCGCGGCGCAGCGCCCTGGGCGAAGAAAGCAGGGGCGCTTTCGTGGGCATCCAGGCCGATACCTGCCCGGAATACTTCACCCTGTTCTGGGGCGTCATCGCCGCGGGCTACAACGCGGTGCTGATGGATTTTGCCCTGAATGATGAAATGACTTCCTATATCCTGGGCCAGGCCGGCGCCATCGCCCTGATCACCAAGGCCCCCCGGCCCCTGACCCGGGAAGCAAAGCAGTTCACCATCCGGCAGATGGCGGAGGCGCCGGCCGTTTCCGCTTTCCGGCCGGATTTCGGCAGCATGGTGGCGCTGTGCACCTCCGGCACCACCGACACCAGCCGGGTGTTCGTCTACAACGCCCAGGCGGTGTGCAGCCAGGTGCTCAACGCCGAAATGCTCTACCGGGCCAACCAGCGCATCATCTGCGACGAGCCCAGGCGCGCGCTGGCGTTCCTGCCGTATCATCATGTGTTCGGGTTCATGGTCTGCCTGCAGTGGATCCATTTCCTGGGCTATGAAACCATCTATCTGCACGACCGCAGCCCCAAATGCATCCAGGAAACGGCCCAGCGCTTCCAGATCACCCACCTGATGGCGGTGCCCCTGCTTGCCAACAACCTGTGCGTGGCGCTGAATAAAAAGGTGGCGAAGGAAAGCCGCTTCAAGAGGGCTTCCTTCAAGACACTGCGGGGCCTGTCCCTGGGGCTGCAGTCCGTTTTCCCCGGCTTCGGGCTGGATTTTGCCCGGAATGTGCTGTTCAAATCGGTAGTGTCCCAGATCCTGGGGCCGGAAGTGCGCTGCATCATCCTGGGGGGCAGCCATACCCCCAAGGAGCATATGCGCACCCTGAGCGCCCTGGGCTACTTCACGGTGTCCGGCTTTGGCATGACGGAGACCGGCATCACCTCCGTGGAAACCAATATGAACGTCATCACCCGCACCTCCGGCTCCGTGGGCCGGCCGCTGGCCAGCGCCGAATACCGGGTGCAGAGCGACGGGGAAAAGAGCAACCGGGGCGAAATGTACATCCGGGGCAATACCATCCATACAGGCAGGCTGGTGGACGGGCAGTTGCTGCCCCCCGCCCTGGATGAAGAGGGCTGGTACCGCACCGGCGACGTGGTGCGCCTGGAAAAGGGCAGCCGCATGTACGTGGAAGGCCGGGCCAAGGACGTGATCATCAACGAATCCGGCGAAAACGTGTACCCGGATGAGATCGAGGACGCCTTCGGCGCCCTGGAGGGCGTGGAGCAGTTCTGCGTGCTGGGGGTGAAGGCCCGGGGCAAAAGGGAAGAAAGAAGCGGCATCCTCTCCCACATCCCCCACCTGCCCGGCAAGAAAAAGGCCGCGGTGGATTATGAGGATATCACCCTGGTCATCAACGTGGGCCAGCATTACAAGGACGACGCCTACATCGGCGGCCTGATGGCCCAGGTGCGCAGGATCAACAGCACCCTGCCCTCTTTGAAGCGGGTCACCCGGGTGCTGGCTACCCCGGAAAAATTCCAGACCGCCGGGGGCATCAAGGTCAAGCGCCTGGCGCTGAAAAAGGAGATCGAGGAAAGCAAGCTGGCCTACCGGGATATCGATTTCAACCGCCGGGACGAAAACGCCGCGGAGGAAAAGCCCCTGGTGCAGGAGGAAAAAACGCCCTCCGATCTGCAACTGGAGGAAATCAAGCAGAAGGTGCGCCGGGTGTACGCCGATACCCTGGATGTGGCGCCGGATCAGATCCGGGACGACGCCCATTTCATCGATGACCTGGGCGGCGACAGCCTGCAGGTGCTGGGCATGAGCCTCAAAATCGAGGAGCAGTTCAACGTGCTGATCCCCACCGAGGAATACGGCAAGTGCACCACGGTGAACGATCTGTCCTCCCTGCTCTACGCCAAGGTGCGGGGCAACGTGGCCTATGAAAGCGCCGCGCCGGAAAGCCAGGAGCCGGTGACGCCCATCACCCGGTTTGAGGATTCCCCGGAATACCAGGCCTTTGAAAAGCGCTACCAGAGCCTGATGGGCGAAGGCCAGGAGAACCCCTATTTCGTGGCCCACGATTCGCCCCTGCTGGACAAGAGCTTTGTGGATAACCAGTGGATGCTGGATTTTGGCTCCTACAATTACGTGGGCATGTCCGGCCGGAAGGAAACCAAGGAAGCGGCCAAGGCAGCCATCGAAAAATACGGCACCTCCGCTTCCGGCAGCCGCCTGCTGGCAGGGGAAAAGACGCTGCACAAGGAACTGGAGGCCGCCATCGCGGAATGGAAGCATACGGAAACCGCGCTGGTGCTGGTGGGCGGGCATTCCACCAACGTCACCTGCGTTGGCAATTTCTGCGGCAAGGGCGATCTCATCGTGTACGACGCCATCGCCCACAACTCCATCGAGCAGGGCTGCCGCCTTTCCCAGGCCACGGCGAAGCCCTTCCCTCACAGCGACGTGGCGGCGCTGGAGAGCATCCTGCGCAACCAGCGGCATAAATTCGGCAAGGTGCTGATCGTCATTGAAGGCGCCTATTCCATGGACGGGGATATCGCCCCGGTGCCCGAATTTGTGAAGCTGAAAAAGAAATACGGCTGCTTCCTGATGGTGGACGAGGCCCATTCCGCCTGCGTCATCGGCGAGACAGGCGGCGGCGTGGACGAATACTTCGGCCTGGCGCCCGACGATATCGACATCAAATACGGCACATTGTCGAAGGGCCTGGGCACCTGCGGCGGCTATCTGGCGGGCAGCCATGCCATCATCGATTACATGCGCTATAACCTGCCGGGCTTCGTGTTCTCCGTGGGCATTTCCCCGCCCCTGGCCGCCGCCAGCCTGGAGGCCATCCGGCAACTGCAGAAGGATCCCAGCATCGTCCAGCGGCTGCACAGGAATATCCGGTGCTTTATGGAGGAAGCCCACAAGCGCAATTTGAATACCTGCCTGGCCGGGGAAACGGCCATTCTGCCCATCCTGGTGGGCAAAGACGAGGACGCCTGGGAGCTGAGCAACCGCCTGCGCAAAAAAGGCGTGATCGTTCCGCCGGCGGTGTATCCCGCGGTGCCCAAGAACAAGGCCAGGCTGCGCTTCTGCGTCATCAGCGAGCATCAGCCCGAGGAGATCGTGGAAGCGCTGGATAAGCTGGTGGAATGCGCGAAGGAAGCGGGCATTCAGCTGCCGGAATAAGCAACGGAGCGGAAAGGAAGAAAAACGTATGATCACCCTGGAAAAACTGCAGGCGTACGGCGCCGATACCGAAGCCGGCCTGGCCCGGTGCATGGGCATGAAGGATTTCTACCTGCGCCTGGTGAACATGGAATTGAATGATCCCCATTTTGCCAGCCTGGAAGACGCGCTGACGGCGAAGGATATGAAGGGTGCCTTCGAGGCGGCCCATGCCCTGAAAGGCGCCATCGGGAATCTTTCACTGACGCCGCTGTATGAGCCCGTCTGCGAACTGACGGAAAAGCTGCGGGGCGCGGAGCAGACGGTGGACACCGGTGACCTGCTGCCCAGGATCCGGCATGCGCTGGCGGATCTCAAGGCGCTGGCGGAATAACGGATCGTGGCCCAACGCCGGATTTCATGGTTTTTGGATGTTTTCTGGGGAACCCGTTCTTTGGAGCTCAAAGAAAGGGTTCCCCTTTGGCGTTTTTCCGGGGAAAGCGTTTTTTCTTTTCGTTTGACAGCGGTATGAAGCGGTGATTCCGCGGGTTTCCCGCAGTTTTTTTCTTGGTGCTGTCAGGCATTATGGCCAATGCTTCCTGACCCGATCCCTGCCTGGCGCAAGGCGTTATGGGTGGCATGAGCGCAAGGCGTTATGGGTGGCATGAATCTATGGACAAATGTGCGGTGCATATGATATAATTTGTTACCAATCGGGGAATCAGGAAATTATACTCAAAAGCAGGCGAAGAATCTTTCGGATGATGACCCTGAAAGAACAGCCGCATATCCCCGGATCGATGTATTCCTCCTTTTTCGCGGATGAAATCAATCGCACGGTACAATTGTTTTTTCAGGAGGACGAAAGGCATGCCGGAGAATCATCGGAAATATTATCCGTCTCAGGGAAGACGGCGGGTGCTGGTTATTGAGGATGAAAGAATCAATCGGGAGATCCTTGGCCTCATGCTCCAGGATGCCTACGACATTCTTTTCGCGGAGACCGGCGCGCAGGCGCAGGAAATCCTCAGCGAGCAGTTCGGCACCATCAGCCTTGTATTGCTGGATCTGAACCTGCCGGATATGAAGGGCAAGGAAATCCTGCGGCAAATGAAAGCCGACGCAAGAACGGCCATACTGCCGGTGATTGTCATGACGGCGGATCAGGACGCGGAGGTGGAATGCCTCGGGCTTGGCGCCATCGATTTTATTCCGAAGCCTTACCCCAAGCAGGAGGTCGTTCTGGCCCGCATTCTTCGGACCATTGAGCTGTTCGAAGACAGGGATATCATCCGGTGGACCGAGCGGGATCAGGTGACCGGGCTGTACAACCGGGAGTTTTTCTATCGCTATGCGGTGCAGTTTGACGCTTATCACGATCAGGCCCCAACGGACGCTGTATTGCTGAATATCAATCATTTTCATATCCTGAATGAACGCTATGGCAAGGAATTTGGCAATGAGGTGCTCAGGCGGGTTGCGGGAAAGCTCCGGGAAAAGGTAGGCGATTCCGAGGGGATCGTCTGCCGGGGAGAGGCGGATAATTTTCTGGTCTACTGCCTCCACCGGACCGATTATGAGGAGCTTCTGTCCTTTCTCTGCGCGGATATGAAGGAGGATTACCTCCTCCGCATCCGGATGGGCGTGTATTCGCTGGTGGACCGCAGCATCGGCATGGAGCAGCGCTTCGACCGGGCCAAGCAGGCGGCGGACGCGGTGAAAAGCAGTTTTTCCGGCGCGGTGGGCGTCTACGATGCGTCCATGCATGAGCGGGAGATCTTTACCGAACAGTTGATGGACGATTTCCATACGGCGCTCCGGGAAAAGCAATTCAAGGTGTTTTATCAGCCCAAATTCGATATCCGCCCGGAGGAGCCCACCCTGAGCAGCGCGGAAGCGCTGGTGCGCTGGCAGCATCCGGAGCTTGGCTTCGTGAGCCCCGGCGCTTTCATCCCGATCCTGGAAGAGAACGGGCTGATCCGGGAACTGGATACCTATGTCTGGCGGGAAGCGGCTGCCCAGATCCGCACCTGGAAGGATACGCTGGGGTGGTCGATTCCGGTATCCGTCAATGTTTCCCGCATCAATCTGTATGATCCGCAGCTTCCGGAGACGCTGGCGGGCATTGTGGACAGCGCCGGCATTGAATACAGGGAGCTGCGGCTGGAAATTACGGAATCAGCCTATACGGACCAGTCCAAACAGATCATCGACGTTGTCAACGCTTTGCGGAATCAGGGCTTTCACATTGAAATGGACGACTTTGGCACCGGGTATTCTTCTTTGAATATGATCACCGCCCTGCCTATCGACACCCTGAAACTGGATATGCACTTCATCCGCTCCGCCTTCCGTGAACGGATGGATACAAGGCTTCTCAAGGCGATCATCTGGCTGGCCCAGTCTCTTGGCCTTCCCACCATCGCGGAAGGCGTGGAGACATCGGAGCAGATGTTCACGCTGAGGGTTCTGGGCTGTGATTATGTGCAGGGCTATTATTTTTCCAGGCCGCTGCCGGCAGATGAATTTGAGGCCTTCGTCCGGGCGCTGGGGCCGGAAAGAAAGAGCGCAGCCCAGGGGCCCGGGAAGCCGGCCCGGGACACGTGAGGGAGGAGGCCGGAAATTTGAACGGGAAAAGGGTTCGATTCGACAGATGGACAAAAGGCGCCGTTTCGCTCCTGTGCGCGCTGTTCCTGGCGGGCTTTTTTCCGCTGTCTCCCGCCGCCGCCGACTCAGCTTCCCCCAATGTGGTCCGGGTCGGTTATTATGAGAATGAGATCTTTCAGGAAGGCGCCCGGGAAGGGGCGGTCAAGACAGGCTATGCCTATGAATATTACCGCAAGCTGTCGGAATATACGGGCTGGCGGTACGAGTATGTATATGCAGGCTTCAGCGACCTCTATCAGATGCTGCTGGAGGGGGAGATTGATCTGCTGGCGGGCCTGGCCTGGAGGGAAGAAAGGGCGAAACTGATCAGCTATCCCGATGCGATCATGGGCAGCGAATCGTATTACCTGGTCAAGTATGACGCGGACGCGGAGATTACCGCCGATCCCTCCACCATGAACGGGAAAAGGATCGGGGTGCTGGACAGCGTGATGGTGGGCGTGCTGAACCGCTATCTGGAGGAGCACAATGTAGAGGCCCAGGTCATCGCTTATTCTGATCACGTTCGGCTTTTTACGGCGTTTGATACCCGGGAAGTGGATATCCTGGTGGCGGAGAGCGACGGCGCGTACGGCAGGGAGCACGCGCAGGTGCTGTGCGCTTTCGGGGGATCGGATTATTATCTGTGCGTCAGCAAAAACAGGCCGGATCTGCTGGCGGAGCTGAATGAAGCGCAGACGCTGCTTGCGGCGGAGGAGCCGAACTATCTCAATTCCCTCAGCGCCAAATACTATTCCCTCAGCGTGACGGCCCGGGCGTTTTCGGCCGATGAGCGGGAATGGATGGACACCCACGATACCCTTCACGTGGGCTATCTGGAAAACTACCTTCCCTACAGCGACACCGACAGCCAGGGCCAGGTGACAGGGCTGGTCCGGGATGTGGTGGCGGAAATTCTCAACACGCTGGGCATTTCGGATATCACCGTCCTCTACAGCGGCTACAAGAATTATGACGATATGATCGCAGATATGAGCGCCGGGACCATTGACGTAGCCTTTCCGGTGGGCGGCGGGCTGTACTATTCTGAAGAAAACGGGATCTATCAGACCAGTGCCGTCGCCTCCGCCTCCACGGAGATCGTGTTCAAAGGCGCCTACAGCGAGGAAAAGATCGGAAGAGCACACGTCTGAACTCCAGTCACCGCTCATTAT
>CAZQAM010000073.1:0-7038 GCA_964591355.1 uncultured Oscillospiraceae bacterium | reverse complement strand
GAAGTTCGAGAGAACGACTCCGTTTTTTGTTGGGGAGTTAGTGCAACAGCCCTTTGTTTTCGGTTCATGCATGGACAGCGTTGATGCGCTTCATCCATTTCCTGCTCCGCAGCCGGAAATAGCACCACACGCATTTGATGATCTGGTCGATTTTCAGCATGGCGTAGATCCAGAAGGGCGGCCAGTGCAGATAGAAGGCGGCCAGGATGCCCAGGGGAATGGAGGCCACCCACAAAAACAGGATATCCCCCGCCATCAGGAAGCGGGTATCGCCCCCGGCCCGCAGCACGCCCTTGGTCAGGATGGAATTCATGGCCTGGAAAATGATGATGAACCCGATGGCGTCCATCAGTTCCCAGGCGATCTGCCTTGTTTCATCCGATACCTGATAATAATTGATGATGGGCCCGCGCAGAAGCAGGATCAGCCCCGCCGCGATGCAGCCCAGCGCAAAGCCCAGGGCCAGAAAAGCGTATCCCTGCCGCTGGGCTTTTTCCATATCGCCTTCGCCCATGGTATGGCCGGTGATGATGCCGCTGGCGTTGGCGATGCCCTGGGTGAGGACGGAGGAAAGCTGCTGCACGATGGTGGTGACGGAATTGGCCGCCACGAAGGATTTGCCGATGCGGCCCATCACCATGGCCACGGCGTTGTTGCCCAGGGCCAGCAGCCCGTCGCTGATCAGCACCGGAATGCATACCCGGAAATATTCCCGGGCCAGATCCCCGCAGCGCATGCGCAGATCCTTCAGCCGGTAGGCGATCCTTTTGTCCCGGAAAAAGAAATACCCGCAGATGAAGCACAGTTCAAAGATCCGGGCGATCAGCGTGCCCAGGGCCGCCCCGGCGATTTCCATCCGCGGCGCTCCCAGATGCCCGAAAATGAAGACCCAATTGAAAAAGATATTCACGAAAAACGCGCAGATGGAGCTCCACAGCGGGATCCTCACCTGCCCGACGCTGCGCAGCACGATGGTGCAGGTCAGGGACAGGCCCAGGCAGAAATAGGTGGGGATCAGCCAGCGCAGATAGGTAACGCCGTGGGAAATGATGTCTTCTTCGGGTGTATACAGGCGCATGATCATCTCCGGCATGATCACCGTGGCCAGGGTGAAAAGCAGCGACAGGGCCAGCACAAAGCGCAGCATGATGGTGACCGCCTTGCGCAGGGACAATTTTTCCTTCATACCCCAGAAGCGGCTGGTCAGCACGGAGGCGCCCATGCCGATGCCCATGCAGAAAATATGGAACAGATTGATGAACTGGCCGCCCAGGGCGGAGGCGGAAAGCTGGGCGTCGCCCATGGAGCTGAGCATCACCGTATCCATCAGGTTTACCCCTACGGTGATCAGCTGCTGGGCGGAGATGGGCAGGGCGATGGCCAGCATTTTCCGGTAAAACTGCCGGTCCTCCAGGAACAATTTCCGTTGGCTCATGGCGCAAATGCATCCTTACGTGATCGTGCGGCGGCCGGCATCGGCGGCCAGCCAGCTGCCGTCTTTCCTATTCTGGCACAAATCCTGGGATTTCGCAATACCCGGCGAAAAGCCTCATGCATACGCATCCACTTCCGCGCGGTAAGGAATGGCCGAGGCCGCCCCGCGGCGCGTGACCATGATGGCGGAAGCTTTCGTGGCGGCGGCCAGGCTTTCCTCCATGCTTTGCCCCCGGCTGAGTCCCGCCAGCACATACCCCGTGAAGGTGTCGCCCGCGCCGGTGGTGTCCACCGCCTGCACGCGGCAGGCGGGCTGCCTGATCACCCTGACGCCATCCGACCAGACGGCCCCCTGGGCGCCCAGCGTCAAAATCACTTCGGCGTCGGGATAGGCTTTCGTCATGACGCGCAGGATCTCTTCGGCATCCTGCCGGCCGGTGATGCGGGCGCCTTCGTCTTCGTTGACCAGGAACAGCGATATCTTCTCAAGATCGTAATCCAGCACCGCGTCGGTCATGGGCGAAGGATTGAAAATCACGCGCATCCCTTTTTCCCAGGCCATGCGGATGATGCTGTTGACGCAGCTGATCTCGTTTTGCAGCAGGATCCAATCCCCGGCCGAAAACTGAGACAGCACCTGCCGGACGTCGTCCTCCGTGTTGGCCCGGTTCGCGCCGCCGCTGAGCACGATGCAGTTCTGGCCCTGGCGGTCCACCTGGATGAAGGCGGAACCGGTTCCCACGTCCTTACGCACCCGCAGACAGCGGCAATCGACGCCGTCCTTTTCCAGCAGCTCCCTGAGAAAAAGGCCGTCCGTCCCGATGCTGCCCGCGTGGTACACGGGAACGCCTGCCCGCGCCAGGGCAAGGGACTGGTTCATGCCCTTGCCGCCGGGAAAGCGGCTCACGCTTTTTGCGCCGATCGTCTGGCCCGGACGGGCAATTTCTTCTACCTGAAAGGTATAATCGATGTTGAGAGAACCGTAGTTCACGATCTTCATGCGCATGACACCTCTGTTATGATGCTTTTCGCCATGCGGATGCGCTGCCGGCGGCTGCCGTCCGCTTCGCGGGGACGCCATCCGGGAAGCCTCCGGGCCGCATGGGGTAATTGATATTTCAATAGTAAAGGCTGAACCGGTGTGCGTCAAGGGTTTATCCGTGTTCCCTCACATTTTATTTACTGAATTCATATATTATTTTCCTCTCTATGGCTGAATTCAGTCAATGATACGATCTGCCTGCCTGGGAGGGATTGCCATGACGCTGAAGGAAACCGCCGATTGGCTGGGCGTGTCCGTCTCCGGAATTCAAGGAAATCGGGGATACGCGCCGGAGATGAGCGCCGTCAACAGCGGGGAATCCCCGGATTTTCGTATCTGCGGGCAGACTTTCCCTGCCGGCTTTGCCTTGAATCCTTTCTCTGCCGGCTTTGCCTTGAAAAAACTGGAATCTTCGCCGCGGATGTGGTATACTGATCACATTGTTAAGATCCTGCGCAAGCGGAAAAAAGCGGCGGAGACGGACGGATCCTGCCCCTGCGCCGCGCAAGGAGGAAGCAGCATGGCTTATTACCGCATCGAATACCATTCCAATGCCCTGTGCCGGGATACATCCTTTGAGATGCTGATTCCCAACGATCCTCCCGCGGATCCGCAAAAGGAGCCGCCCCGGCGCCCCCTGCGCACCCTGTTTCTGCTGCACGGCTACTGCGGCAAGGCGGGCAACTGGGTGCCGGACGGGCTGGCCGACAAATACGGCTTTGCCATCGTGATGCCCACGGCGGAAAATTCTTTTTATCTCAACGGCCTCAGCACCGGCCATGCTTACCAGACCCTGGTGGGGGAAGAACTGCCGGATTACGTATATCATACCTTCGGCCTGGCCCGGAGCGCGGAGGACACCTGCATCGCCGGGCTGTCCATGGGCGGGTTCGGCGCGCTGCATACGGGCCTGGCGTACCCGGAGCGCTTTGGCAAAATCGGGGCCTTGTCTTCCGCGCTGATCGTGCACGGCATCGCGGGGATGAAGCCGGGCACGGAAAACGGCGTGGCGAATTACGATTACTACCGGGAATGCTTTGGGGATCTGGACAAGGTGGAGGAAAGCGACAGCAATCCGGAAACGCTGATCCGCAAGCTGAAAAAGGCGGGGAAAAAGATCCCGGACATCTACATGTGCTGCGGCACGGAGGATTTTCTCCTCCAGAACAACCGGGACATGCACGCCTTCCTGCAGCGGGAAAAGGTGGAGCACACCTACGTGGAAGGTCCCGGAAAGCACGATATGGCGTTCTGGACGGAACACATTGCGAAGATCGTGAAATGGATGTTCGCGTAACGGCGGCGGGCCCGGAGGGGCAAAGGGAAGTGCGGAGGAAGAGCATGAAGGCGTCACAAAGGTACAGGGAGGAAAAACGGCGGATTTTTGATATTATTCAGCTGGGCAATGTCAGCGATTGGCCCAGCCGGATATTTGATTACTTCCTGGTGGCGGTGATCGCGGCCAATATTCTGGCCATGTTCCTGGAAACCTTCGATTCCCTGGCCCGCTTCCGCCCGGTGTTTGACGGGGTGGAGACCGTGACCCTGCTGGTATTCTGCGCGGAATACGCGCTGCGGCTGTGGACGGCGGAGTACCTGTATCCGGGCTGCAGCCGGATGAAGGCCGTGCTCCGGTTCATGGTGTCCTTCGATGGGGTGGTGGAGATCCTGACCATTCTGCCCTTCTTCTTCCTGTCCGGCGCGGTGGCTTTCCGCATGCTCCGGGTGGTGCGCATTTTCCACCTGTTCAGGATCAACGCCACCTATGATTCCTTCCATGTGATCACAGCGGTGCTGAGTGAAAAGAAAAACCAGATCGTGTCTTCCCTGTTCATTGTCCTGATCCTGATGCTGGCTTCCTCCCTGTGCATGTACAGCGTGGAGCATCAGGCCCAGCCGGACAAGTTTGCCAACGCCTTTTCCGGCATGTGGTGGAGCGTCAGCGCCCTGCTGACCGTGGGGTACGGCGATGTTTATCCTGTCACGGTGCTGGGCAGGATCCTGGCGGTGGTGATCTCCTTCCTGGGAGTCGGGGCGGTGGCCATCCCTACCGGCATTATTTCCGCCGGCTTTGTGGAGCAGTACACGAAGGTGCAGCGGGAGTCCGACGGGGATGAAGTGCGCGTAAGCGCTTTCCGTCCCGGTCCGGAAAGTCCGTGGCTCGGGAAAGAGGTTTCGTGGATCCGGGAGGAAACGGGCGTTTGGATCCTGATGGTCCGGCGGGAAGGGCAGGCGTTCCGCCCGACGGATGATTTCCGGGTGCGCTGCGGGGATGTGCTGTATGTGTACCGGGACGAGGAAAGCGCCGGGAAACAGCGCTGAAATACAAAAGGAGGAATACCGATGCTTCTTGGCGGTACCGTAGCCGGATCTTTCGAAACGCCCTCCCAGTGGGAGAAAATGCTGGCGGCTTCCCGCTTCAAGGCCGTGACCGCGCCCTTTAGCTGCCTGACGCCCAAAGAAACGGTGGATGCCTTCTGCGAGGCCGCCCGGCGGCAGCAGGTAAAAATCGCCGAGGTCGGCGTATGGCGAAATCTGTTTGATCCCGATCCCGTCAAAGCCGAAGCGGCGCTGCATTACGCCAAGGGGCAGCTGGCCCTGGCGGAGGAAAGGCGGATTCCCTGCTGCGTCAACATTGCCGGCACAGCCAGCCCCCTGGGGTGGGACGCGGCTGACCCAGGCAATTTCACCGAGGAAACGTATGAGCGCATCATCGCCGTCGTCCGGGAGATCATCGACGAAGTAAGGCCCCAATACGCTTTTTACTGCATCGAGCCCATGCCCTGGATGGTGCCGGACAGCCCGGACGCGTATCTGCAGTTGATCCGGGATGTGGACAGGAAACAGTTCGGCGCGCACATGGATTTTGTCAATATGATCAACTGCCCCCGCCGTTCCCTGGCGGCGGAAGCCTTTGTGGAGGAATGCTTCCGGAAGCTTTCGCCGTATATCAGGAGCACCCACATCAAGGATTCCCGCATGCATCCAACGCATCTGACCACCCAGATCGAGGAATGCGCCCCCGGGGAAGGCGCGCTGGATTATGTCAGGATCCTGCAGATCATGCACCGGTATCTTGCCCCCGATGCGCCGGTGCTCCTGGAGCACATGCGCACCTTTGAGGAATACAGAAGGGCCTATGATTATGTGGCCGGCAAGGCGGAAGAGGCGGGCGTGCCTGTTTGACAGTGCCGCGGTTTCTGCCTGAACCCACGCAAAAGGAGGAGATTGGAGGATGGATGTTTCTCAGCGTCCCCTTTCCGGGGATTCCATTGCCCTGAACCGCCGGTATCTGGATCATCTGGTGGTGGAAAGCCGCATCGTGGGCGCGGTGCACCCAACCGCCAAAGCAGAGCTTTTCGGCCGGGCGTTTGATACGCCTATCATGACCGCCGCCCTGAGCCACCTGAAAGCCGGTATGGATACCTTTGCCCTGGGCGCGAAGGCGGCGGGCGCGGCCTGCTGCATCGGCATGGGCAGCACGGAGGAATTGGAGAAGGCGCTCAAAACCGGCGCCGGGATCATCAAGATCATCAAGCCCTACGCCGATCCGGAGGAGATCTTCAGCCGCCTGACCTGCGCGGAAAAATGCGGCGCTGTCGCCGTTGGCATGGATGTGGAGCACGCCGTGAACGTGCGGGATGACAGGGATTCCGTGGTGGTGGGCCAAAAGATGAAGCTGCCTGCCCTGGAGGAATTGAAGCGCTACATCCGCTTTACCAACCTGCCTTTTGTCATCAAAGGCGCCCTCAGCGTCCGGGACGCCGAAACCTGCCGGGACCTGGGCTGCCGGGGCGTGATCCTCAGCCATCACAACGGCCTGATGCGCTGGGCCGTGCCGCCGGCCATGCTGCTTCCCGATATCCGCAGGGCGGTGGGGAAGGAAATGACCCTGATTATCGACGGCGGCATCGCGGATGGCTTTGACGCCTTCAAGGCCCTTGCCCTGGGGGCGGACGCCGTTTCCGTGGGCAAGCCCCTGATGGCGCCCCTGGATGAGGACGGCGCCGAGGGCGTGGCGGCGGTGCTCCGCGCCATGACGGGGGAACTGAAAGCCATGATGGTGCGCACCGGCGCCGCTTCCGTCAGGGAGATCGACCCAACCGTGATCCATCCTATTGACTGGTAAAACAGAGACAGAAGATTGCTGGGGCCTCCGCGGCCCCAAACCCCGAACCAGGAGATTTCATCTCCTGGATTCATATGTAAATTGGTATCGTTGCATAATAACGCATGCCAATACATGCACATTTTATGGTAATTATTACTAATGTGTACAAATAAGTGTTAATCTCATTGTGGCATAGTGGTGGCATGGACGATTTTTTGCGGGGGCTGTTGCGAGGCATAAATATGCATTGATTACTCTGACGCATATGGTCAACTACGAAAAAAGTAAAATGCCATGGCGATGTTCCGTTGAAGCAGCAGTATATTGATGCTGCAGCTACTGTCTTTCTATCAGCATTATTGTTGCTTCATAATCTACAGCCTACTAATGGGTATCATACTAATCCACATCTAAAAACTTGAATAGTAGAAAAAATATGTTATAATGAAAA